>NZ_DKJF01000031.1:0-41200 GCF_002454615.1 Pseudomonas sp. UBA6699 | reverse complement strand
CTTGCGACTTGCGACTTGCTACTTGCTACTTGCGACTTGCGACTTGCGACTTGCTACTCGCGCCTTCCAACGTGAAGCCCAAAGGTTGGCAACCCGCTCCCAGGCACGGATAATGCCCAGTTTTTCCACCTGCGCATCCAAGCGCTGCACCGCGCTTGCGGTCGAAAAGAGACCCCCATGAAAGACACCATTCGCCAGCTGATCCAGCAAGCCCTCACCCAACTCGTCACCGACGGTGTGCTGCCTGAAGGGCTGTCGCCGGCGATCCAGGTGGAAAACGCCCGGGACAAGACCCACGGCGACTTCGCCAGCAATATCGCGATGATGCTGGCCAAGCCGGCCGGCATGAAGCCGCGCGACCTGGCGGAAAAACTGATCAACGCCCTGCCGGCCAGCGCCGATATCAGCAAGGTCGAGATCGCAGGCCCTGGCTTCCTCAATTTCTTCCAGAACACCGACGCCCTGGCCAACCGCCTGGACGCTGCCCTGGCCGACGCCCACCTCGGCGCGCGCAAGGCCGGCCCGGCGCAAAAAGTGGTGGTCGACCTGTCGGCCCCCAACCTGGCCAAAGAGATGCACGTCGGCCACCTGCGCTCGACCATCATCGGTGACAGCGTGGCGCGGGTGCTGGAGTTCCTGGGCGACACCGTCATTCGCCAGAACCACGTAGGCGACTGGGGCACCCAGTTCGGCATGTTGATGGCCTACCTGCAGGAAAACCCGATCACCAGCGATGAGCTGTCGGACCTGGAAAACTTCTACCGCGCGGCCAAGCAGCGTTTCGACGAGTCCGAGGCATTCGCCACCCGTGCCCGCGGCCTGGTGGTCAAGCTGCAGGCCGGTGACCCGGAATGCCTGGCCCTGTGGACACGTTTCAAGGACATTTCGCTGTCGCACTGCCAAAAGACGTATGAACTGCTCAACGTCAAGCTGACCATGGCGGACGTGATGGGTGAAAGCGCCTACAACGACGACCTGGCCAATGTCGTGGCCGACCTCAAGGCCAAGGGCCTGCTGGTCGAAGACCAGGGCGCCCAGTGCGTGTTCCTCGACGAGTTCAAGAACAGCGACGGCGACCCGCTGCCAGTGATCGTACAGAAGGCCGACGGCGGTTACCTGTACGCCACCACCGACCTGGCCGCCGTGCGCTACCGCAGCAATGTGCTCAAGGCCGACCGTGCCCTGTACTTCGTCGACCAGCGCCAGGCCCTGCACTTCAACCAGGTGTTCGAAGTGGCCCGCCGCGCAGGCTTCGTCGGCCACCCGATGCAAATGGAGCACATGGGCTTCGGCACCATGAACGGCGCCGATGGCCGCCCGTTCAAAACCCGCGACGGCGGCACCGTGAAGCTGATCGACCTGCTGACCGAGGCCAAGGAAAGGGCCTACGCGCTGGTCAAGGAAAAGAACCCGAGCCTGGCCGACGACGAACTGCGCCGCATCGGCGAGGTGGTGGGTATTGGCGCGGTGAAGTACGCCGACCTGTCCAAACACCGCACCAGCGACTACAGCTTCAACTTCGAGCTGATGCTCAACTTCGAAGGCAATACCGCGCCTTACCTGCTGTACGCCTATACCCGTGTAGCTGGCGTGTTCCGCAAGCTGGGCAAGCGCTTTGACCAAGCCGATGGCAAGATCGTGCTGCAGGCCGCCCACGAGCAGGACCTGGCCGCACGCCTGGCGCAGTTTGGCGAAACCCTGAACAGCGTTGCCGAGAAAGGCACACCGCACGTACTGTGCAGCTACCTGTACGACCTCGCCGGCCTGTTCTCCAGCTTCTACGAGAACTGCCCGATCCTCGCCGCTGAAACCCCCGAGCAGCAACAGAGCCGCCTGCGCCTGGCCGCCCTGACTGGCCGCACCCTCAAACAAGGTCTGGAACTGCTCGGCCTGGAAACCCTGGAGCGCATGTAAGTTGGCTGCCAAGAAAAAACCCGCACCCAAACGCGGCGCCAGCCGCCAGACAGCGCCAGCCAAGCAGCCGATCCCCGGCTGGGTATGGCTGGCGGTCGGCCTGACCGTTGGCGCGTTCATCGTGTTCCTGATGAAGCTCGAACCCGGCGGCGATGACATCAAGCGGGCCAAACCCGAGCAGCAGAAGGCCGACAAAGTGGCCGAAACCAGCAAGCCTGCCCAGGCCACACCGCAACAGCCGGTGAAACCGAAGTACGACTTCTACACCTTGCTGCCAGAGTCGGAAGTCATCGTGCCGCCAGAGGCCGTACCGGAGAAAACACCCCCGGTCCCGGCCCAGCCGGTCACACCGGTTACCCCCGCTGAAGCGGCGAAAATCGACACGGCGCGGGCCCAGGCAGCACTGCTTGGCCAAACCCCGCCTCCGGCCCCGCCAGTGATCAAGCCGGCAGCGACCACCCAGTACTTCCTGCAGGCGGGCTCGTTCCGCAAACAGGCCGACGCCGACAAGGTGCGGGCCCAGATCATTCTGCTGGGGCAGTCAGTGAAGGTGGAGTCGGGTACGGTCAAGGAAGAAACCTGGTACCGCGTGATGGTCGGCCCGTTCAGCAACCGCGAACAGCTGACCGGTGCGCAGGAACAGCTCGCCGGCGCTGGTTTTGCCAACCTGTTGCTGCAACAGCGCCAGACCCGCCAGTAACCTTTGAACGGGGCGCTGTGCGCCCCCGTCAGACTTGAGCCGCCCCGGTGCAGCGGCCTTGCCTAGCGACAGGGCTGCAAAGCAGCCCTTGCCCTCTCAGCCCCGCCCCGCGTTGCGTTCGGACACCTGGCTATTGAGTGTCCAGAAGTCGTACAGCACCCCTACCAGGAACAGGCCACCGGTCAGGAAGTAGATGATCGCGGTCACCCACTTGCCCTGATACAGCCGGTGCAGGCCGAACACGCCGAGGAACGTCAGCAGGACCCAGGCGATGTTGTAGTCGATGCGCCCAGACTGGAACCTCAGGTCCGCCTCGCGGTCCATGGCCGGGATCAGAAACAGGTCGATCAGCCAGCCGATACCCAGCAGGCCGAAGGTGAAGAACCAGAGGGTGCCGGTTATCGGCTTGCCGTAGTAGAAACGATGCGACCCGGTGAAGCCGAAAATCCACAGCAGGTAGCCGATGGTCTTGCTGTGCGTGTCGTGGTAGGGCGTTCCCTGTTGATAACTGTTCATGCCTAGCCCTCGTGGGTTATGGAAAAATTTTCTAAGAAAAAATGTGACTTTTTTGTCACAGGCCGACGTATGGCACCCTGCCAATCGACCAACGGATCATAAATTGATCAAAAAGCTGTTATAAAGTTGCGCGCCCAACACATAACTATTCATAAGAGCTTCATCTATGCCGCCTTTACTCAAGACATGGCTGACCCTCTGCCTATTATTGCCCCTGGCCGCCCACGCCACCAATCGTGAGCAACGTCTTCCCAATGGCTTCACCGGCTACACCAGCAATGCCTCCGTGAGGCATGCAGCGGTCAAGCAGACTGCGCCCCATGCTCGCACTGTCAGCGCCGCCAGCACGCGCGGTGGCAAGGTGGCCGCGATGTCGCCCAAGCAGAGCAGCGATGTGCTCAGCCGCGCGGTCAATGTACTCGGTACCCCCTACGTTTGGGGTGGCAGCAGCCCGAAAAAGGGCTTTGACTGCAGTGGCCTGGTCAAGTACGCCTTCAACGACGTGGCCAACGTAGACCTGCCACGCACCTCCAATGCCATGGCCCAGGGCCATGGGGTGAAAGTGGCCAAGGGCGAGTTGAAGCCAGGGGACCTGATCTTCTTCAACATCAAAAGCCGGCGGGTGAACCACGTGGCCATCTATCTGGGCAACGACCGTTTCATCCACGCGCCACGCCGCGGCAAGCGGGTGAGCATCGACAACCTGAGCAAGCCTTACTGGCAGAAGCATTACGTGGTCGCCAAACGGGTGCTGCCGAAAGAGCAGCAGCTGAGCCTGGCCAAGCGCTAAGCTCTTTCCACCTGCAATGGCCCGATCGCCGGCAAGCCAGCTCCCCCACAAATCTGTAGAACTGTGGTGAACCTGTGGGAGATCACACAGCCCTACGGGCTGGGCTGTCGCACAGAGAACTCGATTCGTAACCGCGACGCGGCCCGCTCCCACAAAAACCCCGCTAAATCAATAAGTTATGTACTGTTCTATGAGAGCTGGCTTGCTGGCGAGAGAGCCTGTAGAGGCACTATCAATCGTCAACCAGGCCTTTCTCTCGTAACCCACGCAGTGCCCCCTCCATCGTCCGCATCCCTTGCGCACCACCCGCCTGCATCACCGAACACAACTGCGCCATCCGCCCCTCGCGCACCAGGTTGCGCACCGCCGGCGTCGCCACCAACACTTCCCGCGCTGCAACCCGCCCACCGCCCACGCGGCGTACCAGCACCTGCGCCACCACCATTTGCAACGACTCCGCCAGCATCGCCCGCACCAACGGCTTTTCATCGGCTGCAAATACCTCCACCAGCCGCTCGATGCTGCTGGCCGCCGAGCGCGCATGTACCGTCGCCAGCACCAGGTGCCCGGTCTCGGCCGCTTGCAAGGCCAGGCGAATGGTCTGCAGGTCGCGCAACTCGCCGATCATGATCACGTCCGGATCCTGGCGCAGCGCGCTGCGTAGCCCCTGGGCAAAGCCGCTGCTGTGGCGGCCGACCTCGCGCTGGTTGACCAGGCTACGCTGGCTGCTGTGGATAACTTCAACAGGGTCTTCCAGGGTAATGATGTGCAGCGCCTTTTCGCGGTTCAGCTGGTCCAGCAACGTTGCCAGTGTGCTGGACTTGCCACTGCCGGTCGGCCCACCCACCAGCACCAGACCATCGCGGTACTGGACCACCGCCTGAAACACATCGGTCAGCGCTAGCTCATCCAGCGTGGCAATACGCCCTGGGATCAGGCGGAAGGTCGCCGCAGGCCCATTTAGCTGGCGAAACAGGTTCACGCGAAAGCGCCCTAGGGCAGGCAGCGCCAGCGCCAGGTCCAGTTCAGCCCCTTGCGCCCACTGCTCGCGTTGCGTGTCATCGAGCAGGGTTGCCATGCCCTCGACCAAGGCGCCCGCGGCGAGCGGCGGCATGGCCATGCGCTGCAGCTCGCCGTCCAGGCGCAGCATGGGTGTCTGGCCGGCCGCCAGGTGCAGGTCCGAAGCCTGCACCGCCACGGCCCGTGCCAACAGGTCGGTCACATCCATGAGACTCCCCAAAGGCTTTCAAGTAGGTAGAATGCCGCAAACCCAACACTAGCCGGCCACCCTCCATGTCCACCCTAGCAGACAACCTTTCCGCGATTTCCGCCCGTATCGCCAGTGCTGCACAGGCAGCCGGGCGTGAGCCGGCCAGCGTCCAACTGCTGGCCGTGAGCAAGACCAAGCCAGCCGCTGCGATCCGCGAGCTGTACGCCGCTGGCGTGTGCGATTTCGGGGAAAATTACCTACAGGAAGCCCTGACAAAGCAGCAGGCACTCGGCGACTTGCCCTTGATCTGGCACTTCATTGGCCCCATTCAATCGAACAAGACCAAAGCCATTGCCGAGCATTTCGACTGGGTGCATTCCGTGGACCGCCTGAAAATCGCCCAACGCCTTTCAGAACAGCGCCCTGCCGGGCTGGCACCGCTGAACATCTGCCTGCAGGTGAACGTCAGTGGCGAAGACAGCAAGTCCGGCTGCGCCGCCGCCGAACTGCCGGCCTTGGCCAAGGCCGTGGCGGCCCTGCCCAACCTGCGCCTGCGCGGGCTGATGGCGATCCCCGAACCCACCGACGACCGCGCCGCTCAGGAGGCCGCCTTCGCCAGCCTGCGTAACCTGCTGGAACAGCAGCACCTGGGGCTGGACACCTTGTCCATGGGCATGAGCCACGACCTGGAAGCGGCCATTGCACAAGGTGCGACCTGGGTACGCATCGGTACCGCCCTGTTCGGCGCCCGCGCCCCACTCAACCCCGGCCAAAGCTGATTGCATGCTTTACTCACTCTTTTCCACAAGGACCTGACATGAGCAAGACTCGTATTGCCTTTATCGGCGCCGGCAACATGGCCGCCAGCCTGATCGGAGGTCTGCGTGCCCAGGGCCTGGACGCCTCGCAGATTCGCGCCAGCGATCCGGGCGCCGAGACCCGCAGCCGCATCCAGGCCGAACACGGCATCGAAACCTTCGAGGACAATGCCCAGGCCATCGACGGCGCCGACGTGATCGTGCTGGCGGTCAAGCCACAGGTCATGAAAGCGGTTTGCCAGGCCCTGCAACCCAGCCTGCGTGATGGCCAACTCATCGTTTCCATCGCTGCCGGCATCACCTGCGCCAGCCTGCAAAGCTGGGTGGGCGCGCGCCCCGTGGTGCGCTGCATGCCCAATACCCCCGCGCTCCTGCGCCAGGGCGTGAGCGGCCTGTACGCCACCGCCGAGGTGTCCGCCGCACAGCGCCAGCAGGCCGAGCAACTGCTGTCGGCGGTCGGCACGGCCCTGTGGCTTGAGCAGGAACAGCAACTGGACGCCGTGACCGCGGTTTCCGGCAGTGGCCCGGCCTACTTCTTCCTGCTGATCGAGGCCATGACTGCCGCAGGCGAAAAGCTTGGGCTGCCGCGTGAAACCGCCTCGCAACTGACCTTGCACACGGCCTTGGGCGCTGCCCGCATGGCGGTCGCCAGCGATGTAGACGCCGCCGAACTGCGCCGCCGTGTCACCTCGCCCGCCGGCACCACTGAAGCGGCGATCAAGTCGTTCCAGGCCAGCGGCTTCGAGGCGATCGTCGAGCAGGCCCTGCAGGCTGCCGCGACACGCTCCGCCGAACTGGCCGAACAACTGGGCAAATAAGGAGTTATCGATGAATGCACTCTCCGGCGCCGCGATTTTCGTGGTGCAAACCTTGGTCAGCCTGTACCTGGTGATCGTGTTGCTGCGCTTCGTGCTGCAGCTGGTCAAGGCCGATTTCTACAACCCGCTGTGCCAGTTCGCGGTGCGCGCCACCCAGCCGCTGCTCAAGCCGATCCGCCGCATCATCCCCAGCATTGGCGGCCTGGACACCTCGTCGCTGCTGCTGTCGGTGCTGATCCAGGCGCTGCTGATGGCCTTTGTGCTGATGGTCACCTATGGCACCTTCGGTGACGTCTTGCACTTGCTGATGTGGGCGATCATCGGCATTACCTCGCTGTTCCTGAAGATCTTCTGGGTGGCGATGATCGTGATGGTGATCGTTTCCTGGGTTGCGCCCAACAGCCACAACCCCGCCGCCGAACTGGCCTACCAGATCAGCGAGCCGGTGCTGGCCCCCTTCCGCCGCATCGTGCCCAACCTGGGCGGCATGGACATTTCGCCGATCTTCGCCTTCCTGGCGATTCAGGTGATCCAGTCGTTCGTCATGCCGCCGCTGGCTGCCTATGCCGGCATGCCCCAGGAGCTGTGGCGCATGATCTGACCCCGCATGCACCCAGCGGCAAGCCTTTGCTTGCCGCTGGGGGTAGCGCTCTTTAGACTTACGCCTCCGTCAAGCGTGAGCAGGGTCGATGTCCACTGTCTTTCCCGAAGATTCCGTCGGTCTGGTAGTACCGCAAACCGCCCGGTTCGATGAACCGCTGGCGCTGGCCTGCGGCCGCTCCCTGGCCAGTTACGAGCTGGTCTACGAGACCTACGGCACCCTCAATGCCAGCGCGAGCAATGCCGTGCTGATCTGCCATGCGCTGTCTGGCCACCACCATGCCGCCGGCTACCATGCTGCCACCGACCGTAAACCGGGTTGGTGGGACAGCTGCATCGGCCCTGGCAAGCCCATCGATACCAACCGTTTCTTCGTGGTCAGCCTGAACAACCTCGGCGGTTGCAACGGCAGCACCGGCCCCAGCAGCGTCAACCCGGCCACTGGCAAACCCTACGGCGCCGAGTTTCCGGTACTGACGGTGGAAGACTGGGTGCACAGCCAGGCGCGCCTGGCCGATCGCCTGGGCATCCAGCAGTGGGCAGCCATCGTTGGCGGCAGCCTGGGTGGCATGCAGGCGCTACAGTGGACCATGAGCTACCCGGAGCGCGTGCGCCACTGCGTCGACATCGCCTCGGCACCGAAACTGTCGGCGCAGAATATCGCCTTCAACGAAGTGGCACGCCAGGCCATCCTCACCGACCCCGAGTTCCACGGCGGTTCGTTCCAGGACCAGGGCGTGATCCCCAAGCGGGGCTTGATGCTGGCGCGCATGGTCGGCCACATCACCTACCTGTCCGATGACTCGATGGGTGAAAAATTCGGCCGCGAGCTCAAGAGCGACAAGCTCAACTATGACTTTCACAGCGTCGAGTTCCAGGTCGAGAGCTACCTGCGCTACCAGGGCGAGGAGTTTTCCGGGCGGTTCGATGCCAACACCTACCTGCTGATGACCAAGGCCCTGGACTACTTCGACCCGGCTGCCGCCCACGGCGGCGACCTGGCAGCCACCCTGGCCAACGTCAAGGCGGACTACTGCATCATGTCGTTCACCACCGACTGGCGCTTCTCCCCGGCCCGTTCACGGGAGATCGTCGACGCCCTGATGGCAGCGCGCAAGAACGTCTGCTACCTGGAGATCGACTCACCTTATGGGCACGATGCCTTCTTGATCCCCACACCTCGCTACATGCAGGGTTTCTCGAACTACATGAACCGCATTGCCATCTGAGGACAGCATGAGAGCCGATCTGGAAATCATCCACGACTGGATCCCCGCCGGCAGCCGGGTACTCGACCTGGGCTGCGGCAGCGGCGAACTGCTGGCCTCGCTACGTGACCGCAAGCAGGTCACCGGCTATGGCCTGGAGATCGACCCCGACAACATCGCCGCCTGCGTGGCCAAGGGCGTGAACGTCATCGAGCAAGACCTGGACAAAGGCCTGGGCAACTTCGCCAGCAACAGTTTTGACGTGGTAATCATGACGCAGGCCCTGCAGGCCGTGGAGTACCCCGATCGCATCCTCGACGAGATGCTGCGCGTGGGCCGCCAGTGCATCATCACCTTCCCCAACTTCGGGCACTGGCGTTGCCGCTGGTACCTGGCGACCAAAGGCCGCATGCCGGTATCGGACTTCATGCCCTATACCTGGTACAACACACCGAACATTCACTTCTGCACGTTCGCCGACTTTGAAGAGCTGGTGCATGAGCGCCGGGCCAAGGTGCTCGACCGCCTGGCGGTCGACCACCAGCACCGCAATGGGTGGGGTGGCCGGCTTTGGCCTAATCTTCTGGGTGAGATCGGCATCTACCGCGTCAGCAGCCCTAACCTGCAAGAGCGCCAGCTGGCGGTCTGACGCGCACCGGAGAAAGCGCCCCATGCGCAGCAGCCCGCTAGGATTCAAGCAGAGTATCGAAACCGGCGGCATCAGCAACTCCCTCAGTTTCAACCAGGAAGTGTTCCCAGGCGAATGATGAATTTCCAGCAACTCGTATTGGCCAGCCACAACGCCGGCAAACTCAAGGAACTCCAGGCCATGCTCGGCCACTCGGTGCAACTGCGCTCGATTGGCGAATTCAGCCAGGTAGAGCCGGAAGAAACCGGCTTGTCGTTCGTCGAGAACGCCATCCTCAAGGCGCGCAACGCTGCACGTATTTCCGGCCTGCCGGCCTTGGCCGACGATTCCGGCCTGGCCGTGGACTTCCTCGGCGGTGCGCCGGGTATCTACTCGGCGCGCTATGCCGATGGCAAGGGTGACGCGGCAAACAATGCCAAGCTGCTCGACGCGCTGAAAGACGTGCCAGAAGCCGAGCGCGGTGCACAGTTCGTCTGTGTGCTGGCACTGGTACGCCACGCGGATGACCCGCTCCCGATCCTCTGCGAGGGCCTGTGGCAAGGGCGCATTCTGTTCCAAGCCAGCGGCGAGCATGGCTTTGGCTACGACCCGCTGTTCTGGGTGCCCGAACGCAACTGCTCCAGCGCCGACCTGGCACCTGTGGACAAGAACCAGCTCAGCCACCGCGCCCGCGCCATGGCCCTGCTGCGCCAACGCCTGGGCCTGGCATGATCGCAACGCTGGCTACCCCTGGCGCGGCGGGCTTTACCAGCCTGCCGCCGCTGGCGCTGTACATCCACATTCCGTGGTGCGTGCGTAAATGCCCTTACTGCGACTTCAACTCCCACGCGGCCGGCCCTGAGCTGCCGGAAGACGCCTACGTCGCGGCACTGTTGACCGACCTGGACCAGGAGCTGGCGGCGGTGCAAGGCAGGCCGATCAGCTCGATCTTCTTCGGTGGCGGTACGCCCAGCCTGTTCAGTGCAGGCGCCCTGGGCCGCCTGCTGCGCGGCGTGGAGCAGCGCATACCGTTCGCAGCGGACATCGAGATCACCCTGGAGGCCAACCCGGGCACCTTCGAGCAGGACAAGTTCAAGGCCTACCGGCAAACCGGCATCAATCGCCTGTCCATTGGCGTGCAGAGCTTTCAGCCGGCCAAGCTGCAGGCCCTGGGGCGCATCCACAATGGTGACGAAGCCGTCCGCGCAGCCGGCATGGCGCGCGCCGCCGGGTTCGACAACTTCAACATGGACCTCATGCACGGCCTGCCCGACCAGTCGCTGGAAGACGCCCTGGGCGACCTGCGCCAAGCCATGGACCTGGGACCCACGCACCTGTCGTGGTACCAACTGACCGTCGAACCCAACACGGTATTCTGGAACCAGCCGCCGGAGCTGCCCGAGGACGACATTCTCTGGGACATCCAGGAAGCCGGCCAGGCGCTGATGGCCGGGCATGGTTTTCGCCAGTACGAGGTCTCGGCCTATGCTCAGGCCGGCCGCGCTGCGCGGCATAACCTCAACTACTGGCGTTTTGGCGACTTCATCGGCATCGGCGCCGGCGCCCACGGCAAACTGACCTTCGCTGACGGCCGTATCCTGCGCACCTGGAAGACTCGCTTGCCCAAGGACTACCTGAACCTGGCCAAACCGTACAAAGCCGGTGAGAAGCTGCTGCCAGTCGACGAGTTGCCGTTCGAGTTCCTGATGAACGCCCTGCGCCTGACCGATGGCGTGGAAGCCCAGCTGTTCACCCAGCGCACCGGCTTGCCGCTGGAGCAGTTGCGCGAAGCCCGTCGGGCAGCCGAACAAAAGGGCCTTTTGCAGGTCGAACCGGATCGACTGGTGGCCACGCCAAGGGGCCAGCTATTCCTCAATGACCTGCTGCAGTATTTCTTGACCTAAGGATGACCCATGGATCTGGTACTTGATCTGCTCGCGACGGTTTCCCGCTGGAGCCGCGGCAACCTGTCAGAAATTTCGCTGGCCTTGGTAGGCTGCCTGCTGGTGCTGTTCGGCAGCGACGTCAAAGGCTGGGCCGAACAACGACTGGGCAGCCTGGGTGGCGCTCTGCGCGTACCGTTCATGGCGGTGATGGTGATGGTCGGCAGCGGCGCGGCACTGATCTATGCCACACCCTGGGTGGTGAAGGGGCTGAGCCAGTTCAACAACTACGCACTGGCGCCGGTGCTGCTGGTGGTCGTGGTGCTGATTGGCGTGGTGGCCGACCGGCGCGGCTGAGACACAGCCTCTGGCTGAACGCTTGTGGGACATTCTGTCTTGCCCAGTTTCTGGAAGCATGCGCGATCACTGTAGGAGCGGGTTTACCCGCGAAGAGGTCGGCACTGCCAGCAGAAGGCTTGAGATAGCCGGGGCTGCTTTGCAGCCCATCGCGACACAAGGCCGCTCCTACACCGATCGCGCTAGTCGATCAGCGCAGGAAACAAGCGGGGCGCAGATTCTAAAAGCTGCCCCGGCAAACCAGGGCAGCCCTACCACTTGACTAGCCTTTAACGGGCGTCATCGAAGTGGTCGCGCATGCCTGCATTTCTACAGGCCACAGCGTACCGAAAGGCCAATTCAGCCGATCAGTCCACCTTCTCGAACTTCAAATCCCACACCCCATGCCCCAGCCGCTCGCCGCGGCGTTCGAACTTGGTGATCGGGCGCTCTTCGGGGCGCGGCACGTAGGTACCGTCTGCTGCGCGGTTGCGATAGCCCGGCGCAGCGCTCATCACTTCCAGCATGTACTCGGCATACGGCTCCCAGTCGGTGGCCATGTGGAACACGCCACCGGGCTTGAGCTTGCGCCGCACCAGCTCGGCGAACTCCAGCTGCACGATACGGCGCTTGTGGTGGCGCGCCTTGTGCCAAGGGTCGGGGAAGAACAGCATCAGGCGGTCGAGGCTGTTGTCGGCCACGCAGCGGTTCAACACTTCGATGGCATCGCAGTCATACACCCGCAGGTTCTTCAAACCCTGGGTCAGCACACCGTTGAGCAACGCACCAACACCGGGACGGTGTACTTCTACACCAATGAAGTCCTGCTCCGGCGCGGCGGTGGCCATTTCCAGCAGGGAATGCCCCATACCGAAGCCGATCTCCAGGGTACGCGGCGCGCAACGGCCGAATACCTGGTCGTAGTCCACCGGGCTGTCGGCCAACGGCAGGATGTACAGCGGGCCGCCTTGGTCCAGGCCGCGTTGCTGGCCTTCGGTCATGCGCCCTGCACGCATCACGAAACTCTTGATGCGGCGGTGTGGGCGCTGGTCGCCGTCGGCGGCGATCGGCGTATCTTGCGAATCAGTCATCTGGGGCTCTTACTTGATCAGACCATCCAGCGGCGAAGAGGCGCTGGCATAGAGTTTTTTCGGCATCCGGCCGGCCAGGTAGGCCATGCGACCGGCGACGATGGCGTGCTTCATGGCTTCGGCCATCAACACCGGCTGCTGGGCGTGGGCAATGGCCGAGTTCATCAGCACCGCCTCGCAGCCCATTTCCATGGCGATGGTGGCGTCGGAAGCGGTGCCCACGCCGGCATCGACCAGCACCGGGACTTTCGATTCTTCCAGGATGATCTGCAGGTTGTACGGGTTGCAGATACCCAGGCCGGTGCCGATCAGGCCGGCCAACGGCATCACCGCGATGCAGCCCGCCTCAGCCAGCTGGCGGGCAATGATCGGGTCATCGCTGGTGTAGACCATCACGTCGAAACCATCCTTGACCAGCACTTCGGCGGCCTTGAGGGTTTCGATCACATTGGGGAACAGGGTCTTCTGGTCCGCCAGCACTTCGAGCTTGACCAAGGTCCGCGACTCGTGGGACTTGTAGCCTTGCAGCAGCTCGCGGGCCAGGCGGCAGGTACGCACGGCCTCGGTGGCGTCGAAGCAGCCTGCGGTATTGGGCAGGATGGTGTACTTGTCGGGCGACAACACGTCGAGCAGGTTCGGCTCACCCGCATTCTGGCCAAGGTTGGTCCGGCGCACGGCCACGGTGACGATCTCGGCACCCGAGGCCTCTGTAGCCAGGCGGGTCTCTTCCATGTCACGGTATTTGCCGGTGCCGACCAGCAGGCGCGACTGGAACGTGCGCCCGGCCAGAATGAAGGGCTTGTCGCTGCGAACGTTGCTCATCGTTGTTCCTCGGGAAAAGGTTGCAGGGCTTGCTTGTGAACCACCAGGCTGCTGTCAGCCGCCACCGATCGCGTGGACCACTTCGACCTGGTCGCCTTCGTTCAGCAGGGTGCTCTCGTGCTGGCTACGCGGCACGATATCCAGGTTCAGTTCCACGGCGATACGGCGCCCACTGAGCTCCAGGCGCGTCAGCAGGGCTGCAACGCTCTCGCCGGCAGGCAGTTCGTAAGGTTCACCGTTCAGTTGAATGCGCATGCGCACGGCCACCATTATTCTTTGGGGCCCGCATTCTAGCGCCGAACCGCCCCGCAACCCAAGGGCGGTGCGCGCCATTAGTCGCGATTGTGGACCAACTGGTCAGCCCAGCCGCCAGGCCGCCAACCCCAGGCATAGCCAGCCGGCCAGGAAGCACAGGCCGCCGATCGGGGTGATGATGCCCAGCTTGGTCAGGCCGCTGAGGGCCAGCAGGTACAGGCTGCCGGAGAACAGCACGATACCCACCGCAAACAGCCCACCTGCCCAGCCCACCAGGCGCCCGGGCAGGTGCGCCGAGAGCACGGCAACCGCAAGAATCGCCAGCGCATGCACCAGTTGGTAGGTCACGCCGGTGTGGAACACCGCCAGGTAGTCGGCCGTCAGCCGGTTTTTCAGGCCGTGGGCGGCGAAGGCACCCAGTGCGACTCCGGTAAAGCCGAAAAAGGCGGCAAGCATCAGGAAGCTGCGAAGCATGGGACGACTCCTTGGATCGGGTCTGTATAATGGCCTCTTCCACCCGTACGGCCAAGCCATCGTCATGCTGCCATCCCTTGTTCGCCGCCTCTTCCGTGCCCTGCTCTGGTTCGCTGCCTGCAGCATCGTGCTGGTGCTGGTGTTCCGCTGGGTGCCGCCGCCCGGCACGGCGCTGATGGTCGAGCGCAAGGTGCAATCCTGGGTCAATGGCGATCCCATCGACCTGCAGCGCGAATGGGAGCCGTGGCAGAACATCTCCGATGAACTCAAGGTCGCGGTCATTGCCGGCGAAGACCAGAAGTTCGCCAGCCACTGGGGCTTCGACATCCCGGCTATCCAGGCTGCGCTGGCCTACAACGAGCGCGGCGGCAGCATTCGTGGCGCCAGCACCCTGACCCAGCAGGTGGCCAAGAACCTGTTCCTGTGGTCGGGGCGCAGCTGGTTCCGCAAAGGGCTGGAAGCCTGGTTCACGGCACTGATCGAACTGTTCTGGTCCAAGGAACGCATTCTCGAGGTTTACCTGAACAGCGCCGAGTGGGGCAAAGGCGTATTCGGCGCCCAGGCAGCGGCGCGCTATCACTTTGGTGTCGATGCCAGCCAGCTCACCCGCCAGCAGGCAGCGCAACTGGCCGCAGTATTGCCCAGCCCGATCAAGTGGAGTGCCAGCCGGCCGAGCGCCTACGTGGCAAGCCGTGCCGGGTGGATTCGCCGGCAAATGAGCCAGCTGGGTGGCCCCAGCTACCTGATGCAGCTCGACTCATCCAGAAAGCTTTGAATGCAGTGCCGGCACAAATGAAAAAGCCGCTCGCTCCGTCGGAGCCAGCGGCTTTTCTGTGCAACAAAGGCCCGATCAGGCTGCGATCAGTGCCTTGACCTTGTTCATCGCATTCTTCTCCAGCTGGCGAATCCGCTCAGCCGAAACGCTGTACTTGTCTGCCAGCTCATGCAGGGTGGCCTTCTCTTCAGCCAACCAGCGCTGGTAGAGAATGTCGCGGCTGCGCTCGTCCAGCCCTTGCAGCGCTTCGTGCAGGTTGCTGGTGGAGTTGTCGCTCCAGTCGGCATCCTCCAGTTGCACCGCCGGGTCGTACCGGTGGTCTTCCAGGTAATGCGCAGGGGACTGGAACGCGCTGTCGTCGTCAGCTTCCGCTGCCGGGTCGAACGCCATGTCCTGCCCGCTGAGGCGGCTCTCCATCTCGCGCACTTCACGCGGCTCGACACCAAGGCTCTCCGCCACACGATGCACTTCGTCGTTGTTCAACCAGGCCAGGCGCTTCTTCTGGCTGCGCAGGTTGAAGAACAGCTTGCGCTGGGCCTTGGTGGTAGCCACCTTGACGATGCGCCAGTTGCGCAGGATGAACTCGTGGATCTCGGCCTTGATCCAGTGCACGGCGAACGACACCAGGCGCACGCCCATTTCAGGGTTGAAGCGTTTGACGGCCTTCATCAGGCCAACGTTGCCTTCCTGAATCAGGTCAGCCTGGGCCAGCCCATAACCAGCATAGCTACGGGCGATATGTACGACGAAACGCAGGTGGGCCATCACCATTTGACGAGCGGCCTCGACATCCTGCTGATAATAGAGACGCTCGCCCAGATCACGCTCCTGCTCGACCGTCAGCAGCGGGATGCTGTTGACCGTGTGCACATAGGCTTCCAGGTTTGCACCGGGTACCAAGGCATAGGCAGGTTGCAACGATGTGGTCATTCAAGAACCTCCGACTTACTAGACTCGCGCTTTTTGGGCGCTGCCAACATTGACCTGGAACGACGGTACAAGTTCCATCGTGAACAAAATGTCAATGTTGGCCTGTAAAAACTATCGCGGTGCCAGCTCGTTCAAGTGGCGGGCGACTGCAATCCATGCACCGATATACCCCAACAACACCGCTCCGATCAAGAGCGACAGACCATCGGACCCCGGCACTCCGCCCAGGGCGAAGTCACTGCCGTATAGCCCGGAAAGCCCTACCACCGCCTCGTTCAGCCAGTTCAGGCCAAACGCCAGGATCCCCCACGCCAGCAGCCCTGCACCCAGGCCATACAATGCGCCCATGTACAGGAAAGGCCGGCGTACGTAGGCGTCGGTGCCGCCGACCAGCTTGATCACTTCGATCTCGATGCGGCGGTTTTCGATATGCAGACGAATTGTGTTACCGATTACTAACAGCAGTGCAGAAATAAGCATCACCGCCAGACCGAAGACGAACCGGTCACCCAGCTTGAGGATCGCCGCCAGCCGCTCGACCCAGACCAGGTCCAGTTGCGCCACATCCACCCGCGGCAGCTCCGCAAGGCGCTGACGCAAGGCTTCAAGGGCGGGCTTGTCGACCTCGGTCGGGGTGACTACCACCACGCCTGGCAGCGGGTTCTCCGGCAGCTCGCGCAAGGCCTCGCCCAGACCGGACTGCTGCTGGAATTCCTCCAGCGCCTGCTCGCGGCTGACATACTGCGCGTCTGCCACGCCGGGCATGCCCTTGATCTCGTCACGCAGCGCCTCGCCATCACGGCTGCCGGCATCCAGCTTGAGGTACAGCGAAATCTGCGCCGCGCGCTGCCACGAACCGCCCAGTTGCTCGACGTTCTTCAACAGCAACGACAGGCCCATCGGCATGCTCAGCGCGACGGCCATCACCAGGCAGGTGAAGAAGCTGCCGATAGGCTGTTTGCCCAGCCGGCGCAGGCTGTCAGCCAGGCTGGCACGGTGGCTTTCCAGCCAGGCGTGCAACAACGTGCGGAAGTCCGGGCCGTCATCGTCTTCGCCGCGTTTTTTCTTCGCCGGCTGCGGGTCGGCTGGCTTCGGCGCAACGCGCTCGGAAACCTTTGGCGTACGTGTAGTGCTCATTGCCCGGCCTCCCCATCGCCGATCAAGCGGCCGCGCTGCAAGGTCAGCATGCGGTGACGCATGCGCGCAATCAGTGCCAGGTCGTGGCTGGCGATCAAAACCGTAGTACCCAGGCGGTTGATGTCCTCGAATACCCCCATGATTTCTGCGGCCAGCCGCGGGTCGAGGTTACCGGTGGGTTCATCGGCCAGCAGCAGCGCGGGCTGGTGGACGATTGCCCGGGCAATGCCGACCCGCTGCTGCTGCCCGGTGGACAGGTCAGCCGGGAACAGCTCGCCCTTGTCAGCCAGCGACACGCGCTCCAGGGCGGAATCGACGCGCTTGGCGATCTCGGCCTTGGACAAGCCCAGAATCTGCAGCGGCAGGGCGATGTTGTTGAACACCGTGCGGTCGAACAACAGTTGGTGGTTCTGGAACACCACGCCGATCTGCCGGCGCAGGAACGGGATCTGGGCGTTGCTGATCTGGCCCAGGTCCTGCCCGGCCAGCATCAGCTTGCCGCTGGTCGGGCGCTCCATGGCCAGCAGCAGGCGCAGCAAGGTGCTCTTGCCGGCGCCCGAGTGGCCGGTGACGAACAGGAACTCGCCCCGGCGCGCCCGGAAACTCAGCTCATGCAAACCGACATGACCATTGGGATAGCGCTTGGCAACCTGTTCGAATCGGATCATGGTCAGTCTCGCTCGGCGAACAGAGCCTTGACGAAAGGCTCCGCTTCGAAGGTCCGCAGGTCGTCGATGCCTTCGCCGACACCGATGAAGCGGATCGGCAACTTGAACTGCTTGGCCAGGGCGAAGATCACCCCGCCCTTGGCGGTGCCATCGAGCTTGGTCAGGGCCAGGCCGGTCAATTCGACACTCTGGTTGAAGTACTTGGCCTGGCTGATGGCGTTCTGCCCGGTACCGGCGTCGAGCACCAGCAGCACCTCGTGCGGCGCCTCGGCGTCGAGCTTGCCGATGACCCGGCGCACCTTCTTCAGCTCCTCCATCAGGTTGTCCTTGGTGTGCAGGCGGCCGGCGGTGTCGGCGATCAGCACATCCACACCGCGGGCCTTGGCGGCCTGCACGGCGTCGAAAATGACCGATGCGGAGTCGGCACCGGTGTGCTGGGCGATGACCGGAATCTGGTTACGCTCACCCCACACCTGCAACTGCTCGACCGCTGCGGCGCGGAAGGTATCGCCGGCGGCCAGCATCACCTTCTTGCCTTCCTGTTGCAGTTTTTTCGCCAGTTTGCCGATGGTGGTGGTCTTGCCGGCGCCGTTCACGCCTACCACCAGGATCACGTAGGGCTTGTTCTGCGCCTGCACTTTCAGGGGCTGCTCGACCGGACGCAGCAATGCCGCCAGCTCTTCCTGCAGCGTCTTGTACAGGGCGTCGGCATCGGCCAGTTGCTTGCGGGCGACTTTCTGGGTCAGGTTCTGGACGATGGTCGACGTGGCTTCCACGCCCACGTCGGCGGTCAGCAAGCGCGTTTCGATCTCGTCGAGCAAGTCGTCGTCGATGACTTTCTTGCCCAGGAACAGGCTGGCCATCCCCTCGCCAATGGAGGCACTGGTCTTCGACAGGCCCTGCTTGAGGCGGGCAAAGAAGCCAGGCCTGGCCTGTTCGGCCGGCGCTGCCGCTGGCTCTGGCGCGACCTCGACGGCTGTGGCAGCCACGGCCGGCGGGGCAACCACCTCAGGTGCAGGGCGCTCGGGGATCGCCGGTGGCGCCTTGGGTTCCAGGTCCGGCACCAGCGCTACCGGCTCTTCGGCCACCGGCAGTACCAGGTTGCTGACCGGCGCAGGCTCGGTACGGGCGACGTCCACCACAGCCGCTGGCACCGGCGCAGGGGCAACGGGTTGCGGCGCGGGCGCTACCGGCGGCGGGGAAACCAGCGGCTCGGGTTCAGCGGCCGGCAACGGCGGCACAGCGACCGGCGCCGGCGCTTCGGCTGCCGGGGCAGGCGCGGGCGCCTCAGGCTGCGGCGCTTCAGCAGCGGGGGCCTCGACCGGAGCGGCTACAGGTTGCTCGACAGCGGGGGCTTCACTGGCGGGAACGCCAGCGTCCACAGGTTGTTGCGGCTTCTTGCGAAACCAGCTGAACAGGCCTTTCTTTTCACCAGCCTCGGCCGGCGCTTTCTTGTCGTCGTTGGAACCAAACATGGAAGACGGCTATCTCAGGGTAGCGATGCGCCAGCTACGGCGGATCGGGAATTCTCTCTACGCAGAACAGACTATCTTGAAGCCGGCTGGTTCATGCGCAATGTTTTGTCTTAGTGTCCTGTGGGCCAGAACGGCGACAGGCATGGTCGCCAGGCAACCGGATCAGTATCCTAGCACCTCCTGGCCCGTCGACGCTAAACCCAGCGGGCCGCCGAACAGGTTAAACACCGTATGAATGCTCTAGCCCGCCGCGCCGCTGGCCTGTTGCTCGGCACGCTCTGCCTGCCGCTCGCGGCCTTCGCCGCCGATGTGCAACCCACCCACGAATTCATCCTCGACAACGGCCTCAAGGTCGTGGTGCGCGAAGACCACCGCGCCCCGGTGGTGGTCTCGCAGATCTGGTACAAGGTCGGTTCCAGCTACGAAACCCCGGGCCAGACCGGCCTGTCGCACGCCCTGGAGCACATGATGTTCAAGGGGAGCGCCAAGCTCGGCCCCGGCGAAGCTTCACGCGTGCTGCGCGACCTGGGCGCCGAAGAGAACGCCTTCACCAGCGACGACTACACCGCCTACTACCAGGTGCTGGCGCGTGACCGCCTGCCCGTAGCCCTGGAACTGGAGGCCGACCGCCTGGCCAGCCTGCGCCTGCCAGCCGACGAATTCAGCAAGGAAATCGAGGTCATCAAGGAAGAGCGCCGCCTGCGTACCGACGATCAGCCCACTGCAAAGGCCTTCGAGCTGTTCCGCGCCATGGCCTACCCTGCCAGCGGCTACCATACCCCGACCATCGGCTGGATGGCCGACCTGGAGCGCATGAAGGTCGAGGAACTGCGCCACTGGTACGAGTCCTGGTATGCCCCCAACAATGCCACGCTGGTGGTGGTCGGCGATGTCACCCCCGACGAGGTCAAAGGCCTGGCCCAGAAGTACTTCGGCAGCATTCCGAAGCGCACCGTGCCACCGGCCAAGCTGCCACTTGAGCTCGCAGAACCCGGCCAGCGCCAGCTGACCCTGCACGTGCGCACGCAACTGCCAAGCCTGATCTACGGGTTCAACGTGCCCGGCCTGGCCACGGCCAAGGACCCCCGCACCGTACACGCCCTGCGCCTGATCTCGGCGCTGCTCGACGGCGGCTACAGCGCCCGCATGCCGGCGCGCCTGGAGCGTGGCCAGGAGCTGGTGGCCGGTGCTTCGTCCAGCTACAACGCCTTTACCCGTGGCGACAGCCTGTTCCTGATTTCGGCCACGCCGAACGTTCAGAAGCAGAAAACCCTGGCCGACGTCGAGAAGGGCGTGTGGCAACTGCTCGACGAACTCAAGACCACCCCGCCCAGCGCCGAGGAACTGGAGCGCGTACGCGCCCAGGTTATCGCCGGCCTGGTCTATGACCGCGACTCCATCAGCAGCCAGGCCACCACCATCGGCCAACTGGAAACCGTCGGCCTGTCCTGGAAGCTGATCGACAGCGAACTGGACGAGCTCAAGCGCGTTACCCCGCAGGACATCCAGAACGCCGCGCGCACCTATTTCACCCGCGAACGCCTGAGCGTTGCCCATGTACTGCCCGAGGAGTCCGCTCATGAGTGATCGTCGCGCACCACGCCCAACCCTGTTGGCCACCGGTATCCGCGCCCTGGCGCTGGCAGCGGTGCTGGCTGCCCCGGCCCTGGCCGACAACGCCGCCAAGGCCGACAGCACCGCGGCCCGGCCGGCCAACACCCTGCAGTCGCTGGCCGAGCTGGACGGCAAGGCGCCGAGCCGGCGCCAGCTGAACATCCAGCACTGGAACACCGCCGAAGGGGCCCGGGTGCTGTTCGTCGAGGCGCGCGAGCTGCCGATGTTCGACCTGCGCGTGACCTTTGCCGCCGGCAGCAGCCAGGACGGCGGCACGCCAGGCCTGGCTGCCTTGACCAACGCCATGCTCAACGAAGGCGTGGCCGGCAAGGACGTGACCGCCATCGCCGAAGGCTTCGAGAGCCTGGGCGCAGACTTTGGCAACGGCTCCTACCGTGACATGGCCGTGGCCTCGCTGCGCAGCCTCAGCGCCAAGGACAAGCGCGAGCCGGCACTCAAGCTGTTCACCGAGGTCGCCGGCAAGCCGAGCTTCCCTGAAGACGCGCTCAAGCGCATCAAGAACCAGATGCTGGCCGGCTTCGAGTACGAGAAGCAGAACCCTGGCAAAATCGCTGGCAAAGCGCTGTTCGCCAACCTCTATGGCCACCACCCCTACGCCCACCCCAGCGACGGCACTGCCGAAAGCATCAACGGCATCGGCCTGGCCCAACTGCGCGCCTTCCATGCCAAGGCCTACACCGGTGGCAACGCCGTGATCGCCCTGGTCGGCGGCCTCAGCCGCGCCGAAGCCGAAGCCATCGCCGCCCAGGTGTCCGCCGGGCTACCCAAAGGCCCGGCGCTGCCCGCGCCGGCGCAGCCGGCCGAGGCCAAGCCCGGCCTGACCCACATCGATTTCCCGTCCAAGCAGACCCACCTGATGCTGGCCGAGCTTGGTATCGACCGCCAGGACCCGGACTGGCCTGCACTGTCGCTGGGTAACCAGATCCTCGGCGGCGGTGCCTTCGGTACCCGGCTGATGAGCGAAGTGCGGGAAAAACGCGGCCTGACGTACGGCGTTTACTCGGTCTTCAGCCCGATGCAGGTGCGCGGCCCGTTCATGATCAACCTGCAAACCCGTGCCGAACTCAGCGAGGGCACGCTCAAGCTGGTGCAGGGCATTCTCGCCGACTACCTCAAGACCGGCCCCACCCAGCAAGAGCTGGACGATGCCAAGCGCGAACTGGCCGGCAGCTTCCCGTTGTCCAATGCCAGCAATGCCAGCATCGTCGGCCAGCTGGGCGCCATCGGCTTCTACAACTTGCCGCTGACCTGGCTGGAGGACTTCATGCAGCAGTCCCAGGCCCTCACTGTCGAGCAGGTCAAGGCCGCCATGAACAAACACCTGTCAGCCGATAAACTGGTGATCGTCACCGTTGGCCCGAAAGTGCCACAGAAACCGCTGCCAGCACCCACTGACAAGCCCTCCGAGCAGCCGCTCGGGGTACCGGAGCACTAATGCCAAGATCCACCCCTCCCGCCCGCCCGCAAACCGGGCAAAGCAAGGGCCAGGGCCACCTGCGCATCATCGCCGGCGAGTGGCGCAGCCGTCGCCTGGCGGTGCCGGAAGGTAAAGGCCTGCGGCCAACGCCCGACCGTGTGCGCGAAACCGTCTTCAACTGGCTGGCGCCCTACATCGAGGGCGCTCGGGTACTGGACGCCTTCACCGGCAGTGGCGCCCTCGTGCTCGAAGCCCTGTCCCGCGGCGCTGAAGACGCCGTGGCACTGGACAGCAACCCGGCGGCCATCGCCAACCTGAAAAACAACCTGGAGATCCTCCGCTGCCCGCGCGGGCAAATCCTGCAAACCGATGCCCTGCGCTACCTGCAGAACCCGGCCAAGCAGCAGTTCGACGTGGTGTTCCTCGACCCGCCATTCCACCAGGACCTGCTGGCCAACACCTGCAACCTGCTGGAGCAGCACCAGTGGCTCAGCGAGCAAGCCTGGGTCTACACCGAGAGCGAAGCCGCGCCGTCGGCCCTGCAACTGCCCGGCAACTGGCGCCTGCATCGCGAGAAAAAAACCGGCCAGGTGTATTACGCGCTGTGGCAGCGGGGCTAACTATGTAGCGCTGCCCGCGGCGCCATTTCGCTGAAGCTGTTGCGGTTCACCCAACCGGAGCACTTCAGCGATGACTTCACCTGCGCCCGTCACCCTCGACCAGGTCTCGGCAGGATTGGCATCTGTCGTTTCAGCCGCCCCCTTGCCACTGCAGCACTTCACCCTGAGCAACGGTTTGTCCGTCTACCTGCGGCCAGACCACACCAGCCAGCTGGCCGCCGTGCAACTCTGGTATCACGTGGGTTCCAGCCATGAGCCCGCGGGCCACAGCAACCTGTCCCACCTCCTGGAACACCTGATTTTCGAAGGCAGCAGCAAACTTGCCGCCGGCCAATACTCGCGAGTGATCGCCCGCCTGGGCGGCAACGCCAATGCCAGCACCCATGAAGAGGCGACGGCGTATGAGATAACGCTGCCGGTCGCTCGCCTGCCAATCGCATTGGAGATCATGGCCGATGCCATGAACAGCGCGACCTTCGGCCAGGCAGAACTGGTCCGGGAAAAGAAAGCCGTCGAGGACGAAAGGCGGCTCAAGTTGGACAACCACCCAGACCAACAGGCGTACGACCTTCATCTGGCGCTGGCCCATGGCGGCAATGCCTACGGGCAACCGAGCTTCGGTTCCCAGGCCGACCTTGCCGATATAGGACTGGAAACGCTGCGAACCTGGTATGCAACCTGGTACCGGCCCAACAACGCCACGCTGGTGGTGGTTGGCGGCATCGACCTGGCAACCCTGCGCCCCCAGGTAGAGCAGTACTTCGCCAGCCTGCCGAGCGCGCCAGTGCCGCAGCGCCCCGCACCACGGCAAGACCAGCCGTTGCAGGCGCGCACGCAAACCGTGAGCCTGCCCGGGTTACGCGAAGGGCTGTTCATGTCGTTCAACGTTCCGAGCAGGGCCACCGCAGCGGATGCAGCCACTGCCCCTGCCCTCGAGTTGATCCGCGAGGTGCTGGCCGAGGGGTTCAGCGCCAGGCTCTACAGTGACCTGGTGCGCGACGAACGCCTGCTCACCGGCATCAGCATCACCTATCAGCCCTTGTTGCAGGGTGACACGCTGCTGACCCTGTCAGCGTACGTGAACAGCATGAACAGCACGCCAGAACAGGCTGCACACGCTGTTTGCCAGCACCTCGAAGCACTGCGCAACACTGCGGTGCCCACTGCTGAGCTTGAACGCGCGAAATTGCGCATGCTTGCCCGCCGCCTGTTCACTGACAGCCAGGTGGCCCAAGCCGAGCGAATCGGCCAGGCCGCCGCTGCCGGGATCGCCGTCGCGGCCGTGGACCAAGACATCCAGATCATCCGCGACCTCGACAGCCAACAGGTGCAGCAAGTGGCACTTGCCTACCTGGGGCGCGAACGGTTGACCACCTGCTACCTTCAGCCAGGAGCCACAGCATGATCCAGGTACCCTCCCCAACCCCCTTGCCGCTGACGTGCAACGGCCCGGCTGACGACACCGCCTTGGCGGCCATGGCCAACCTGCGGTCGGCACAGGGTATCGACCTTGGCCACATTCCAGACCTGCAGGCCCACCCTGAGCACTGGCGAACGGCAGAAGGCACCCGCGTCAGCTTCCTCGCACGCCATGACCGGCCCATGTTCGACCTGGCATTACGCTTTCGCGCAGGCAGCGTACTCGACGGCGCCCACCCTGGGCTTGCGGCACTTGTGCTGTACAGCCTCGACCAAGGCACCGGGCAACTCGACGCTACGCGGTTCGCCGAGGATATGGCCGGTTTCGGCGCCATCCTGGGCAGGAGGATCAGCGACGACAGCGCCCTTGTCACCCTGCGCGCCCTGAGCCTGCCGGCACTGCGCGACAGCGCGATGCAACTGCTGACCGAGATGCTGGCCCGCCCGGCATTGCGCGCGGGCGATGTGGCCAAAATCGGCGAACGGCTCGTATTCAGCCAGGTCAGGTATGGCAACCATCCGCTGCTGCGGATTACCAAGGCGGCCACCGCGCATATCTTCAGCGGCCACCCCTACGCGGCCACCCTGACAGCGCAGACTATCGCCAGCATTGGCGATGACCAGATCCGGGCGTTCCACCAACAGGCGTATTCGGCCAACAACCTCGACATCGGCCTGGTGGGCAACCTGACCCGCGAGGAAGCACGGCAGCTTGTCGACGACCTGGTCCGGGCCCTGCCGCAAGGCTGGGCGGCGCAACGCACGCCATCGGTTCCCGACTACCAGGCATTGGACCTGAATCTCGCTGCGGCCAGCAGTACCACCCAGGCAACGCTCACCCTTGCAACGAACGTATCGGCCCAGGATCCGGTGTTCCCGGCCCTGTATCTGCTCAACGCAATCCTGGGCAGTAGCTACGAGTCGCGCCTTACCCAGGAATTGCGCACCCTGCGCAACCTCACCTACGCCATCTCCTGCGACCTGAGGCCGCTGGATGCCGCCAGCCAGTTGCAGATCCACTGGGATATCGCCCCCCAGTACCGGGACGCCTCTGGCGCGCTGGTGTCGGCGATTCTGGCATGCCTGCGTGAACACGGCCCCAGCCAGGCCGAATGCGACATGGCGGTGAACCAGATCGCCGGTAAACTGCACGACAGCCTGGCAGACCGCGCGAGAATGGCCCAGGCCTTGGCCACCTACAGCCACCAAGGCTTGGCGCCAGACCACCTGGGCACCTTCCTCGGTAAACTGTCGGCGCTTACCCCTGCCAATCTGCGTGAAGCGGCGCAAGTCTGGCTGCAGGCCCCACAGGTATTCGTCACCAGCGGCCCGGTTACCGAGCAATTGCCATTACCCAAACCGACCGCGCTCGACCAATAGCGCAGGTACAAAGGCGCTGTTTCGTGGCACTCTAGGCCGGCACATCACGAGTCGCCCAGCATGCCTAGCCTCAGCGCCCCTTTCCGTCCGGCCATCGGCCTGTCCAACCCGCATCTGCAAACATTGTGGGGCCCCCTGTGGCGCAAGCTGCCGGCGCTTGCGCGCAACCGGGAGCGCCTGTGGCTGGCTGATGGCGACTTCATCGACCTGGACTGGCATGGCCCACACCAGCCGCAGGCGCCGCTGGTACTGGTGTTGCACGGGCTGACCGGTTCCTCTCACTCACCCTATGTGAAGGGCTTGCAGCAAGCCCTGCAAGCGCGGGGCTGGGCCAGCGTGGCGGTGAACTGGCGCGGCTGTTCGGGCGAACCCAACCTGTTGCCCCGAAGCTATCACTCCGGCGCCAGCGAAGACCTGGCGGAGATCATCGCCCACCTGCGCGCCCAGCGCCCACTGGCACCGCTGTATGCGGTGGGCTATTCGCTGGGCGGCAATGTGTTGTTGAAATACCTGGGTGAAAGCGGCGTCGCCAGCCAGCTGGAGGCTGCGGTAGCGGTCTCGGTACCGTTTCGTCTGGACCACTGCGCAGACCGCATCGGCCAGGGATTTTCCAAGGTGTACCAGGCGCACTTCATGCGCGAAATGCTGGCGTATGTACAACTCAAGCAGCGGCACTTCCATGCCCAGGGCCAGCATGACCGGTTGGCCGAACTCGACCGCCTGGGCCAGCTGAGTAACTTGCGCACGTTCTGGGAGTTCGACGGCAAGGTCACGGCACCCTTGAACGGTTTTCGCGATGTACACGACTACTATCGCCGCTCGTCGAGCCACTTCTTTCTTGGCCAGAACCGCACGCCAACGCTGATCATTCAGTCCAGTGACGACCCGTTCGTGTCCAGCCACAGCTTGCCGACCGCGCGGGAACTGGCCCCCCAGACCCGTTTCGAGCTGCACCGCCGCGGCGGCCATGTGGGCTTTGTCGATGGCAGCCTGCGCAGGCCCGGGTACTACCTGGAACGGCGGATTCCGCAGTGGCTGGTGGAGGGCCAGTAACGTCCCTCCATGCCCTGCTCGCGGCAGACTTACCTATTCGCCGGTGGCCACCCCATGCTCCGGATCAGTGATCCACTCACTCCACGACCCGGCATACAGCTTGCCCAGCGGGTAACCTGCCAGCGCCAGTGCAAACAGGTTGTGGCATGCCGTCACCCCCGACCCGCAGTAAGACACCACGTGCTCCGGTGCCCGCCCGGCCAGCTTTTCGGCAAAGCGCTGCCTGAGCTGATCGGCCGGCAAAAAGCGCCCGTCAGGCCCCAGGTTGTCAGTAAACGCCGCGCACTGCGCGCCGGGGATATGCCCTGCCACCGGGTCGATGGGCTCCACCTCGCCGCGAAAACGCGGCAATGCCCGCGCATCGATCAGGGTCAGGTCTGCATTGCCCAGGCGCTTGGCCAGGTGGTCGGCATCGATCAGCAGCGCGGGGTCTGGCTCGCCGCTGAACGTGCCTTGGCGCTTGGGTGCAGGGTCCAGGCTCAGGGGCAGGTGCGCTGCATGCCAGGCCTTCAGGCCACCGTCGAGGATCGCCACGCCGCTGCGCTTGCCCAACCAGACCAGCAGCCACCAGGCACGGGCGGCAAAGGCGCCGGGGCCGTCGTCGTACAGCACCACTTCGCTGTCGTTGTCCACACCCCACTCACGCAAGCGCTCGACCAGCCGCTGCGCATTGGGCAACGGGTGGCGCCCGGTACGCCCCTTGCTCACCGGCCCGCTGAGATCGCGGTCGAGGTCGGCAAAATGTGCACCGGCTATGTGCCCTTGCGCATAGCTGCGTTGGCCATAGTCGACATCTTCAAGGGCAAAGCGGCAGTCGAGGATCACCGATTTGGGCGAGCCCAGACGCTCGGCCAATTGTTGCGGGGTGATCAATTGCGCAAGGGGCATGACAATCTCCTGATCAATGGCACAAAGCAATGACACTGGCGCCCCGGATTACAGCTCCAGGGCCTGGTTGAACGGTACCTGAAATTCCTGGCACAGCGCGTCCACCGCGTGGCGGGCACTGTCGGTGACGAAACCCAGCTCCAGCACCAGTACCTGGTAGACGCCGCGCATGAAGGCTTCTTCACCCAGGTGCGCGGAGTGCTCGCGGGTGGTACTGAGAAAACGTACCCATGAGGTCAGCACGATCCACGCGTTGATGGTCAGCGATTCGATCTGCGCCGGCGCCATGGCCAGGATGCCTGCCTCGACGAAGCCGCGATAGATCGCCTGGCCCTGGCGCAGGCAGCGCTCGGAGAAGCGCCGGTAGCGGGCGGCCAGTTCGGCATCGCTGTCCAGCAGATGCTCCAGGTCGCGGTGCAGGAAGCGGTAGTTCCACATCGCCGCCAGTAGCGCCTTGAGGTAGAACCGCTTGTCTTCCACGGTCGCCGCACGCCCCTGCGGCGGGCGCAGGAAACTGTCCACCAGTTCTTCGTACTGGCTGAACAACACCGCGATGATCGCCTGCTTGTTAGGGAAGTGGTAATACAGGTTGCCGGGCGAAATTTCCATGTGTGCGGCAATGTGGTTGGTACTGACGCATCTCTCGCCCTGCTGGTTGAACAGCTCCAGGCTGTTCTGCACGATGCGCTCTCGGGTCTTCATGCGCGGGGCCATGCTCAAGCTCCCAGTCTGCAGGCGTTGATAAAGGTTCATCTTACGGCGATTCACCCGGCTGATACACCGGTCTCTGCAAGGGTAATACTCGCGCCAACGCAGAAATTAGAGTATAGACTCTAGAAACTTCAAGCTCAGCCAGGAGACCGCCGTGACCTCGCCCATCGCCTTGCCTGCCGTGCATGCCGACCACGCCCGGGAGGCGACATTCAGCGCCCAGCGCCAGGCGTTCGCCGGCAACCCTCTGCCGCCGGCAACACAACGGCGGCAGTGGCTGAAAAGCTTGCGCGAGGCCCTCCTGGCCAACCAGCAGCAGCTGATCGCAGCAATCGATGCCGACTTCAGCGGGCGCAGCGCCGATGAAACGTTGCTGGCCGAGCTTCTGCCCTCGGTGCAGGGCATACGCCATGCCGAGCGCCACCTGCAACGCTGGATGCGCCCTTCCAGGCGGGCCGTGGGGCTGGCATTCCAGCCGGCCAGCGCGCGGGTGCTTTACCAGCCGCTAGGCGTCGTCGGCATCATCGTGCCGTGGAATTACCCGCTGTTTCTCGCCATCGGCCCGCTCACCTGTGCCCTGGCCGCTGGCAACCGGGTCATGCTCAAGCTCAGCGAGGCCACCCCGGCTACTGGCCAGGCCTTGCAGGCCCTGCTGCAACGGGTGTTTCCCGAGGACCTGGTCAGTGTGGTACTTGGCGAGGTCGAGGTCGGCCAGGCGTTCGCTCGCCTGCCGTTCGATCACCTGCTGTTCACCGGGGCCACCAGCATAGGCCGCCAGGTCATGCTGGCGGCCGCGCAAAACCTGACGCCGGTGACCCTGGAGTTGGGCGGCAAATCCCCGGCCATCGTGTCGGCCAGCGTACCGCTGGAAACAGCCGCCGAGCGCATCGCCTTCGGCAAGACGCTCAACGCCGGCCAGACCTGCGTCGCCCCCGACTACGTGCTGGTGCCGCGCGAGCGCCTGAATGCTTTCGCCGATGCCTACGGCACCGCCGTGCGGCGCATGTACCCTCGCATTGCCGACAACCCTGACTACAGCGCCATCATCAACCCCCGGCAACTGGCACGCCTTGAGCACCTGCTGCAGGACGCGCGCGGCAAAGGTGCGCAGGTGACCGACCTGTACGCCCACGAGACACGCCAAGGGCGGCGCCTGCCGCCACACGTGCTGACCAAAGTGAACGACACCATGCAGGTCATGCAGGACGAAATATTCGGCCCGCTGCTGCCGCTGGTGCCCTACGACACGCTCGATGACGCGCTGGCCTACATCAACCAGCGCCCGCGGCCCTTGGCGCTGTACTACTTCGGCTACGACCGCGGCGAACATCAACAGGTGTTGCAGCACAGCCATTCCGGCGGGGTATGCCTGAACGACACCTTGCTGCATGTGGCTCAGGACGACCTGCCGTTCGGTGGCATAGGCCCCTCAGGCATGGGGCACTACCACGGCCACGAAGGCTTCCTGACCTTCAGCAAGGCCAAGGCGGTACTGGCCAAGCAACGCTTCAACGCCGCACGGCTGATTTACCCGCCTTACGGCAAAGCCCTGCAGCGCCTGGTCTACAAGTTGTTCATCCGCTGAGGCCCGGGCCATGCACCGTCGTGACCTGCTGCGTTTCAGCGTTGCCGCGAGCACTTTCCTGGCCGGTGCCAGCCTGGTGGGCTGCAGCGCACAAACGGCCGCGCCGGGGTTTCAGGCGCTGCGCCACGATGACCTGCCACTGCTGCGTGCGCTGATACCGGTGGTGCTCGGCGGCACGCTGGCCACCGATACGCTGGTGCTGCGCAGCCTCGATTACAAGCTGGCAGCGCTGTCGCCGGAGATGCTCAAACTTACCCGGCAATTGTTCGACGTGCTCAGCCTGCCGCTGACCCGCGGCCCACTGACCGGCATCTGGGGGGCCTGGGCCCAGGCCGCGCCCGCCCAGGTCGAGGCTTTCCTGCAGCGCTGGCAGGGCAGCTCGCTGAACCTGCTGCGCATGGGCCATGCCTCACTGCTGCAACTGCTGCAAATGGCCTGGTACGAGCGCCCCGAGTCCTGGGCCGCCTGCGGCTACCCTGGCCCACCGAAAATCTGAACACGACAAGAGCATCGCCAATGCCTGTGCCTGACCCGTTTCGCCAAGGCCTCGACCGCGGCTGGATCACCCACGACGCCTCACGCCTGGAACACGACCTGCAACTGCACGCCGATATCGCCGTGATCGGCAGCGGTGCCGGCGGCGCCACCAGCGCACAGCGGCTCAGCGCCGCGGGCTTCAAGGTCTTGCTGATCGAAGAAGGCCCGTTGAAGACCAGCAGCGACTTCAAGCTGCTGGAGCACGAAGCCTATGCCAGCCTCTATCAGGAGGGCCTGGGGCGCATGAGCAAGGATGGCGCCATTACCATCCTGCAAGGTCGTGCCGTAGGCGGCACCACGCTGGTGAACTGGACGTCGAGTTTTCGCACCCCGCCGCAGACCCTGGCGCACTGGGCCTCGGCCCATGGTGTACAAGGGCTCGGCGAAGATGAGCTGCGCCCTTGGTTCGAGCGCATGGAACTGGAGCTGGGTATCACACCCTGGGCCATGCCACCGAATGCCAACAACGACGTGCTGCGCCGTGGCTGCGAACAACTGGGTTATCGCTGGGCAGTCATCCCGCGCAACGTGCGCGGCTGCTGGAACCTGGGTTACTGCGGCATGGGTTGCCCGGTGAATGCCAAGCAATCGATGCTGGTGACGCGCATTCCCGCCACCCTCGAACAGGGCGGCGAGCTGCTCTACCTGGCCCGGGCCGAGCGCTTCAGCCACAACGGCGAGCGCATCCAACACCTGACCTGCCAGGCCCTGGATACGCAAGGCATCCACCCGACAGGTCGGCAAGTGACGGTACACGCGCGCCATTACATCCTGGCAGGCGGCGGCATCAACAGCCCGGCCCTGCTGCTGCGCTCCAATGCCCCCGACCCGCATGGCCGCCTGGGCAAACGCACCTTCCTGCACCTGGTCAACTTCAGCGCCGCACGCTTCAACGAACGCATCGACCCCTACTACGGCGCGCCGCAGTCGATCTACAGCGACCATTTCCAGTGGCAGCAAGGCACGGAGGGGCCGGTGGGCTACAAGCTCGAAGTACCGCCGCTGCACCCGGCCCTGGCCAGCACCCTGCTGGGTGGCCATGGCCAGGACAATGCCCGGCGCATGGCCGCACTGCCCAATACCCATGTCATGCTGGCCTTGCTGCGCGACGGGTTTCACCCGCAAAGCCAGGGTGGCAGTGTTGAACTGCGCGGCGACGGCTCCCCCGTGCTCGATTACCCGGTCACCGACTACCTGCGTGACGGCTTGCGGCGCGCCTACCGCAGCATGGCGCAGGTCCAGTTCGCCGCCGGCGCGGCCGAGGTAACCCCGGTGCACAGCGATGCCAGCGCCGCTGCCAGCCTGGAACAGGCCTTGGCCATGATCGACCGCCTACCGTTGGAGCCTTTCCGTACGCGCCTGGGCAGCGCCCATGTGATGGGTGGTTGCGCCATGGGCGAAGACCCGCGCCAGGCGGTGTGCGACAGCCTGGGCCGCCATCACCAGCTGGAAAACCTGTCGGTTCACGACGGCTCGCTGTTCCCCACCAGCATCGGCGCCAACCCGCAGCTGTCGGTGTATGCCATCAGCGCCAGGCTCAGCGAAGCGTTGGCTACCCGCCTGGCACACAACGCATGACAACGAATACACGCCCTGTCTATAGTGCCATCAGCCGGCCGCATGGCTTGGCCGGGGCGCCGTCGCTGCGCTACCATCCGACTCCCCAACGCACTCCAGCCAGGATGACGCGATGAACCGAGTGTTGTACCCGGGTACTTTCGACCCCATTACCAAAGGCCACGGCGACCTGGTCGAGCGCGCTTCGCGCCTGTTCGACCACGTGATCATCGCAGTGGCGGCCAGCCCGAAGAAAAACCCGCTGTTCCCGCTGGAGCAACGTGTCGCGCTCGCCCGTGAGGTCACCAAGCACCTGCCCAATGTCGAAGTCATCGGCTTCTCTTCGCTGCTGGCGCATTTCGCCAAGGAACAGGGCGCCAATGTGTTGCTGCGCGGCCTGCGTGCGGTTTCCGACTTCGAATACGAGTTCCAGTTGGCGAACATGAACCGGCAACTGGCACCCGATGTGGAGAGCCTGTTCCTGACGCCGTCAGAGCGCTATTCGTTCATTTCCTCGACCCTGGTCCGGGAAATCGCCGCATTGGGCGGTGATATCAGCAAATTCGTCCACCCTGCGGTGGCCGAGGCACTGACCGAGCGTTTCAAGAAGCCAGCCTGACCGCCTGATTGTCGCGCCCGCGTGCACTGCGGGCGCGAATGCGGCACAATTGTGCCCATTGCGTTGAACATGCCCGGGCGCTGAGCCCCGGCCGGAGTCCCCATGTCCCTGATCATTACCGACGATTGCATCAATTGCGACGTCTGCGAACCCGAGTGCCCGAACGAGGCCATCTCCCAAGGCGAAGAGATCTACGTGATCGACCCCAACCTGTGCACCCAGTGCGTGGGTCATTACGACGAGCCGCAGTGCCAGCAGGTCTGCCCGGTCGATTGCATCCCGCTGGATGAGGCGCACCCGGAAACCGAAGAGCAATTGATGGCCAAGTACCGGCGTATTACCGGCAAGGCCTGAACCCTCAGCCCTGCGCGGTTTCTGTAGGAGCGGCCTTGCGTCGCGATGGGCCGCACAGCGGCCCCGGCGGTTTCCTCGCTAAAGCCGAAGTTTCTGCGCAGACGCTGAAATTTTGGGGGCGCTTCGCACCCCATCGCGACACAAGGCCGCTCCTACAGGACGGCAATCACCTGTAGCCTCAGCGCTGGCAGCGTGGGCAAAACACGCTCGCCCGCTGCCCCAGTTTCACTTCGCGCAGCTCCGTACCGCATACCTTGCACGGCTGCCCAGCCCGCCCGTACACGAACAGGGTCTGCTGGAAGTACCCCGGCTGCCCGTCACCGCCGATGAAATCGCGCAAGGTGGTACCGCCCTGCTCGATCGCCGCCGCCAGTACCCGCTTGATCTCGATCGCCAGCTTCAGGTAACGCGCCCGGGAAATCCCCCCGGCCGCACGGCGTGGATCGATGCCGGCAGCGAATAGCGCCTCGCTGGCGTAGATGTTGCCCACCCCCACCACCACCGCGTTATCCATGATGAACGGCTTGACCGCCATCGAGCGCCCACGGGACAGCTGGAACAGCCGCTCGCCGTCGAACAGGTCGGTCAGCGGCTCCGGCCCCAGGCGCAGCAGCAGCTCGTGGCGCAACGGGTCCTGGCTCCAGAGCATGGCACCAAAACGGCGAGGGTCGGTGTAGCGCAGCATCAGCCCCGACTCCAGCTCGATATCGACATGCTCATGCTTGGCCGCCGGCAAGCCCTGCTCGACCAGGCGCAAGTTGCCCGACATGCCCAGATGGCTGATCAGGGTGCCGACTTCGGCATTGATCAGCAGGTACTTGGCGCGCCGTTCGACAGTGACGATGCGCTGCCCCGACAGGCGCACGTCGAGGTCTTCGGGAATGGGCCAGCGCAAGCGCCGGTCACGCACCACCACGCGGCTGACGCGCTGGCCTTCCAGGTGCGGCGCAATACCGCGCCGGGTGGTCTCTACTTCGGGTAATTCCGGCATGTGTCAGTGCCCGCCCAACTCACGAATGTTCTGCTTGAGGTTTTCGAAATCGTAATCCGACAGGCCAATGTAATCGAGCACCAGCGGGCCGACCACACGCCATTCGTGGTCGACTGCCTGGTTGCCCAGCACCCGGTAGGAGGCACAGATATGCTCGGCCATCTTCAGCACCGCCAGCAGGTTTTTCAGCTGGCTTTGGGTGTTGCGCGCGGTGTCGTCGCGGAACACTGCCAGGGCATTGTGGTGGTTGGCGATGGCGGCAGTGAGGTGCTCCGGCAGGCGCCAGGACTTGGCGGTGAAGTAGCCGACCACCGAATGGTTGGTATTGAAGGCGCGGTTTTCGGTATCCACCACCCGCGTTTCGCCGCCGGCCTTGGCATAGGCTTCTTCCAGCACCTCCATGTAGCTGGGGAAGCGCTTGAGCATCAACGGCACGCCACAGTCGTGGAACAGGCCCAGGGTGTAGGCCTCGTCCGCGGGCTGGATACCGGTGCGCTTGGCCAGGGTCAGGCAGGTCATCGCCACGTCCTGGGCGGTGTCCCAGAAGCGGTTGAGGGTAACGATGGTCTCGTCGCTCATCTCGCCTTTGATCGACTGGGCGTTGATCAGGTTGATGATCGAACGGCTGCCCAGCAGGTTCACCGCACGCTGGATCGAACCGATCTTGTTGGACAGGCCAAAATGCGGCGAATTGACCAGCTTGAGCAAGGCGCCGGACAGCCCTGGGTCCTGGGAAATCAACTTGGCGATGGTTTCCAGGTCCGGGTCAGGCATGTACTGCTCGAACTGCAGGTCAACCATGATCTGCGGTTGCGGCGGGATGGTGATGCCTTGCAAGGCTTGCTGGATCTGTTCGGCGCTGAGTTCTTGGGACATACGTGCACACTCGTTTAGGACGGTGGATTCTAACCCAGTTGGCCGTGCCGGCGCTTTGTCGTACCTCGAACCGAAGTGCCGGCCAACAAGGTATAATCCCGCTCTTTTTTCCCGGAGCGACGTCATGTCCCTGCCCAGCCTTCGCCTCAAAGCCAATGCCGACCGCCGCCTGCGCGCCGGCCACCTGTGGGTCTACAGCAACGAAGTCGATGTCAGCGCGACCCCACTGCAAGGCTTCCAGGCCGGCCAGCAGGCCATTCTCGAGGCGGCCAACGGCAAACCGTTGGGCATCGTCGCACTCAGCCCGAACAACCTGATCTGCGCACGCCTGCTGTCGCGCGACATCAAGCTGCCGCTGGACAAGTCGCTGCTGGTGCACCGCCTCAATGTCGCCCTGTCGCTGCGCGAGCGCCTGTTCGACCAGCCGTGCTACCGCCTGGTCTATGGCGATTCCGACCTGCTGCCAGGGCTGGTGGTCGACCGCTTCTTCGACATCCTCGTGGTTCAGCTGGCCTCGGCCACCATGGAAGCGCACAAGGACGACGTGATCGCTGCCCTGGTGCAAGTGCTCAAACCAAGCGGCATCCTGTTCAAGAACGATTCCGCCGCCCGTGACGCCGAAGGCTTGCAGCGCTATGTGGAGACCGTCTATGGCGAGGTGCCGGACTGGGTGCCGCTGGAAGAGAACGGCGTCAAGTTCGAAGCCCCGGTGCGTGAAGGCCAGAAGACCGGCTGGTTCTACGACCACCGCATGAACCGTGCGCGCCTGGCGCCGTACGTCAAGGGCAAGCGTGTGCTCGACCTGTTCAGCTACATCGGTGGCTGGGGCGTGCAGGCAGGTGCTTTCGGCGCCAGCGAAGTGTTCTGCGTCGATGCCTCGGGCTTTGCCCTGGATGGCGTGGAGCGTAACGCGGCGCTGAACGGCATCAGCGAAAAGCTGACCTGCATCGAAGGCGATGTGTTCGAAGCCCTGCGCGAACTGAAGGCTGCCGAAGAACGCTTCGACGTGATCATTGCCGACCCACCCGCGTTCATCAAGCGCAAGAAAGACCTGAAGAACGGCGAGGCGGCCTACCGCCGGCTGAACGAACAGGCCATGCGCATGCTGAGCAAGGACGGCATTCTGGTCAGCGCCTCGTGCTCCATGCACCTGCCCGAGGACGACCTGCACAACATCCTGCTGACCAGCGCCCGCCACCTGGACCGCAACCTGCAGCTGCTCGAGCGCGGCGGCCAGGGCCCCGACCACCCGGTGCACCCGGCCATTGCCGAAACCCGCTACATCAAGAGCATCACCTGCCGGTTGCTGCCCAACAGCTAGCGGCAAGCGGCAAGCTGCAAGCTGCAAGCTGCAAGCTGCAAGCGCGCCAGGTCGGCTCTGTCTTGTAGCTTGTAGCTTGTAGCTTGTAGCTTGTAGCTTGTAGCTTGTAGCTTGTAGCTAGCCACTTGTATCTGAAGCATTCCTTCGCCGCGCCAGGGGTGTAGAATCGGCCTATTCATCGCCAGTCATCCCCGGCGGGTTTATGAGCTCTGGTCAAGCCCGCGGCGATCCCGCGCAGTCTTCGGCCTCATCCGTGCCAGTGGCAACCGGCCTGCGGTACAAAGGACAAGAGAAGCTCACTCCCCTTTTTGTGACCTGATTAAGCCGCCAGGAGTGTTTCATGCCTGATTATCGTTCCAAGACTTCCACCCAGGGCCGCAACATGGCCGGCGCCCGTGCCCTGTGGCGCGCCACCGGCATGAAGGACGAAGACTTCAAGAAACCGATCATCGCCATCGCCAACTCGTTCACCCAGTTCGTCCCGGGCCACGTGCACCTGAAGGACTTGGGCCAGCTGGTCGCCCGCGAAATCGAACGCGCCGGTGGCGTGGCCAAGGAATTCAACACCATCGCGGTCGACGACGGCATCGCCATGGGCCACGACGGCATGCTGTACTCGCTGCCCAGCCGCGAGATCATTGCCGACGCCGTGGAATACATGGTCAACGCCCACTGCGCCGATGCCATCGTGTGCATCTCCAACTGCGACAAGATCACCCCCGGCATGCTGATGGCCGCCCTGCGCCTGAACATCCCGGTGATCTTCGTCTCGGGCGGCCCGATGGAAGCCGGCAAGACCAAGCTGGCCAGCCACGGCCTGGACCTGGTCGACGCCATGGTCATCGCCGCCGACTCCAGCGCATCCGACGAGAAAGTCGCCGAGTACGAGCGCAGCGCCTGCCCGACCTGCGGTTCGTGCTCCGGCATGTTCACCGCCAACTCGATGAACTGCCTGACCGAAGCCCTGGGCCTGGCCCTGCCGGGCAACGGCTCGACCCTGGCCACCCACTCGGACCGCGAGCAGCTGTTCCTGACGGCCGGGCGCACCATCGTCGAACTGTGCAAACGCTACTACGGCGAAAACGACGAGTCGGTACTGCCACGCAGCATCGCCAACTTCAAGGCGTTCGAGAACGCCATGATGCTCGACATCGCCATGGGCGGCTCGACCAATACCATCCTGCACCTGCTGGCCGCGGCCCAGGAAGGCGAGGTGGCCTTCGACCTGCGCGACATCGACCGCCTGTCGCGCAAAGTGCCGCAGCTGTGCAAAGTGGCGCCCAACATTCAGAAGTACCACATGGAAGACGTGCACCGCGCTGGCGGCATCTTCAGCATCCTCGGCTCGCTGGCCCGTGGCGGCCTGCTGCACACCGACCTGCCGACCGTGCACAGCCGCAGCATGGAAGAAGCCATCGCCAAATGGGACATCACCCAGACTGACGACGAAGCCGTGCACACCTTCTTCAAGGCCGGCCCAGCCGGGATCCCGACCCAGACCGCGTTCAGCCAGTCGACCCGCTGGGAAACCCTGGATGACGACCGCGAGAACGGCTGCATCCGCAGCTTCGAGCACGCCTACTCGCAAGAAGGCGGCCTGGCCGTGCTGTACGGCAACATCGCGCTGGATGGTTGCGTGGTGAAGACCGCCGGTGTCGACGAGTCGATCCACGTGTTCGAGGGTACCGCGAAGATCTTCGAAAGCCAGGACAGCGCCGTGCGCGGCATCCTCGCCGACGAAGTGAAGGCCGGCGACATCGTGATCATCCGCTACGAAGGCCCGAAAGGCGGCCCGGGCATGCAGGAAATGCTCTACCCGACCTCGTACCTGAAGTCCAAAGGCCTGGGCAAGGCCTGCGCCCTGCTGACCGACGGCCGCTTCTCGGGTGGCACCTCGGGGCTTTCCATCGGCCACGCCTCGCCGGAGGCTGCTGCAGGCGGCGCCATCGGCCTGGTGCGCGACGGTGACAAGGTACTGATCGACATTCCCAACCGTTCGATCAACCTGCTGGTCAGTGATGAAGAGCTGGCTGCGCGCCGTGTCGAGCAGGACAAGAAAGGCTGGAAACCGGCTGAAGTCCGCCCGCGCAAGGTGACCACCGCACTGAAGGCTTATGCGTTGCTGGCGACCAGTGCCGACAAGGGTGCTGTGCGTAACAAGGCGATGCTCGAAGGGCTGTAAGGCTTCGAAAGCATGAAAGAAAAACCGGCGCACTGTGCGCCGGTTTTTTTATGCCTGCACCGGCCTCTTCGCGGGCTCGCCCGCTCCCACAGGGACCGCACAGCATCTGAAAGTCATGCAATGCAAGTGGGAGCGGGCGAGCCCGCGAAAAGGCCGGCCCACTCTACACAAGCCTTACTGGATCTGCTCCGGCGTCACGATCACCCAGTTCTTGTCCGCGGTCACCGGCAACCCTTCCTTGGCCTGCGCCGCCGCCTGCTTGGCAATCATGCCGTTCAACTGGTCCATGTACTTGGCCTTGCGGTTGATCCACAGGTGGATACCGCCCTTGCCGACGTCTACCCCATGAAACTGCATGTAGCCATCACTGGTTGGCGTGTCGCCGCCCACCAGCACCGGCTTCTTCCACTCATCGATGTAAGTCAGGATCGCCGCCTGCTTGCCCGCCATCCAGGTGGCCGGGGTCCACAGGTACGGGGTCAGTTCCAGCCCTTCGTTGGCTTTGGCGTCATAGTGCCCGGCACTGATCTGCTTGCGCGCGGTGGTCAACTGGCCATTGGCGCGGTCCTTGAGCAGCAGGCTCACGCCAATCACATTCTGCGGCTTCACGTTGTAGCCGTATTTGGGGTCCGAAGCGACCATGCGCACCAACTCCTCAGAGGCGGCAGAAATCACATAGACCTCGATGCCGTTTTCCATCAGCTTGTTGTACAGCTCGGCCTGGCCCTTGAATACCTTGGGCGGCTGCACGTCGATCGCCTTCACCTGGTCGCCATCGTAATAGGTGCTGGGAATCGGCTGGGTCGAAGCCATCAGTTCGTCCACCTGCACCTTCAACTCCTTGAGGGTGAAGCCGGAAAACACCTGGGCGACCCACGGGTAGCACACCATGTCGTCGATTTCGCACAACCGGTAGTAGTAGCTGAACAGGCTTTCCTTGTGCTCGGCGGTGTCTTTGAACGGTATCAGCTTCAGCGACGGGTCGAGCTTGTCACGGCTCAGCAAGCCTTTGTTTTCCATGAACGGCAGCAAGGCTTCTTCCAGGTCATAGCGGTAACTGGTGTTGTCCATGTCGAACACCGCATAGTTACCTTTGTTGGCATTGGCAGCGATCATGCTGTCGAGCTGCCTGGCTGCATCGGCAGGCCAGTGCTTGAGCTCGGTGGCGAAGGTTTCGATACTGAACAGCAGGGACAAGCCGATAGCGGCAGCTTTCACGGCGACTTTCATGTACGAATCTCCTGAAATGATCTACCAACGCTAGTGCAACCCGGCCGATGGGCGGCAGTCCACACCGACCTTCAGGCAGCAGTAAACGCCGTGTTCATTGCAATTTGCGACATGGCGTTATTCCATAAACGACTATGCACATTCCATTTGGGTATAAAGTCGTTTGTTTTCAGGCTGTTAGCATTTCCGTTCGCAATCGCTCACAGAGGCGATGCCACCCTTTGCTTTCTCTGCTGGAGCTTCAATGAATCTGCCGCTGTCACTCAACCTGCTGGCATTCCTGGCCCTGTTGCTGGGCCTGGCACAAACCCGCCGCACCGACTGGAGCCTGGCCAAGAAGGTCTTGCTGGGCCTGGCGCTGGGGGTGCTCTTCGGCTTGGCCCTGCACACCGTGTATGGCGCCGGTCACCCGGTGCTCAAGGCCACCATCGCCTGGCTCGACCTGGTCGGCAATGGCTATGTGGGCCTGTTGCAGATGATCGTCATGCCGCTGATCTTCGCCTCGATCCTCAGTGCCGTCGCGCGCCTGCACAACGCATCGTCGCTGGGCCGTATCAGCGTGCTGAGCATCGGCACCCTGCTGCTGACCACGGCCATTGCCGCGTTGATCGGCATCGTGCTGACCAACCTGTTCGGCCTCAGCGCCGAGGGCCTGGTGGCCGGCGCCCAGGAAAGCGCCCGCATGCAGGTCATCCACAGCGACTATGCAGGCAAGGTCGCCGACCTCAATATCCCGCAGTTGCTGTTGTCGTTCATTCCCAGCAACCCGGTAGGCGACCTGGCGCGGGCCAAGCCGACGTCGATCATCAGCGTGGTGATTTTTGCCGTGTTCGTCGGCCTGGCGGCCCTGCAACTGATCAAGGACGACGCCGAGAAAGGCGCACGTGCGCTGTCGGCCATCGACACCCTGCAAGCCTGGGTCATGCGCCTGGTGCGGGTGGTGATGAAACTGACCCCATATGGCGTGCTGGCCCTGATGACCAAGGTGGTAGCCAGTTCGAACATGGAAGACATCCTCAAGCTGGGCAGCTTCGTGGTGGTGTCCTACCTGGGCCTGGCACTGATGTTCGTGGTTCACGGCATCATCCTCGCGGCTACGGGTGTCAGCCCGCTGCGTTTCTTCCGCAAGGTGTGGCCGGTGCTCACCTTCGCCTTCACCAGCCGCTCCAGCGCAGCCAGCATTCCGCTGAACATCGAAGCGCAAACCCGCCGTCTGGGCGTGCCGCAGTCGATTGCCAGCTTCAGCGCCTCGTTCGGCACCACCATCGGCCAGAACGGCTGTGCGGGGCTCTACCCCGCCATGCTGGCGGTCATGGTCGCGCCTGCGGTAGGCATCGATACCTTCGACCCGCTGTGGATCGCCACCCTGGTGGCCATCGTCACGCTGAGTTCGGCAGGGGTTGCCGGCGTGGGCGGCGGCGCCACCTTCGCCGCGCTGATCGTGTTGCCGGCCATGGGCTTGCCGGTGGAACTGGTGGCGTTGCTGATTTCGGTCGAGCCGCTGATCGACATGGGCCGTACAGCGTTGAACGTGAATGGCTCGATGACTGCCGGGGTGGTCACCAGCCAGTTGCTGAAAGAGACCGACAAGGACGTGCTGGCCGACGATGAACATGCCGAGCTGAGCCATACCTGACAGGTTGCCGGGGCCCACAGGGATTGCATCAGGGCTGACAGGTGTTTGCCACAAGATATGCGGCGCCTGTGAGATCGAGCGCCGCCCGCGCGGCGCATCGCGAGCTGCGCTCGCTCCTACGTTTGTTTCGGGCCAGTAACG
>NZ_DKJF01000082.1:0-33447 GCF_002454615.1 Pseudomonas sp. UBA6699 | reverse complement strand
AAACCTGCCTTCAGGACCGATCGGCCTGCCCGGAAGTGCTTCTTCAGCCTAACGGTAATATCTTCTCCCGCCAGATCAGTCACAACTTACAATGAGCGAGCGCCAGCTCGCGATGCGCCGCGCGGGCGGCGCTCGATATCAGCGATAACGCTCAAGCCAGTGCGCATAAGGCGCCGGCAAGGTCCAGGAGGCTTTTTCCACCCCCAGCTCCTTGGCCGCAAAGTAGGCCCAGTGCGGGTCGGCCAGGTGCGCGCGGCCTACCGACACCAGGTCCAGCTGGTTGGCCTGCAATGCCGCTTCGGCCAGCTGCGGGGTACCGAAACCCCACGCCGACGTCACCGGCAGCTTGGCTTCACGGCGCACACGCTCGGCAATCGGTCCCATGAACGCCGGGCCCCATGGGATGTTGGTATCAGGGATGGTAAAGCCGACACTCACGCTCAGCAGGTCCAGGCCGCCAGCCTTGAACCGCCGCGCCAACTCGATCGACTCTTCCAGGGTCTGCTCATCACGGCCGTCGTATTCCAGCACGCCAAAACGCGCCGTCAGCGGCAGGTTTTCTGGCCACACTTCACGTACTGCCGCCAGGGTTTCCAGCAGGAAGCGGCTGCGGTTGTCGAAACTGCCACCGTAGGCATCGGTACGCTTGTTGGAGTGCTCGGAGAAGAAGCTCTGCCCCAGGTAGCCGTGGGCAAAGTGCAGCTCGATCCACTCGAAGCCGGCATCGCGTGCACGGCGGGCGGCATCGACGAAGTCCTGCTTGACCCGGGCGATGTCCTCCAGGGTCATGGCACGCGGCACTTTGGGCAGGTGTGCACCAAAGGCAATGGCCGACGGGGCAATGGTTTCCCAGCCGCGGGCATCGTCGGCGGCAATATGGTCGTCACCTTCCCAGGGCCGGTTGGCGCTGGCCTTGCGCCCGGCGTGGGCGATCTGGATGCCCGGTACCGAACCTGCTGCCTTGATCGCCTGTACCACCGGTACGAACGCCTGGGCATGGGCGTCGCTCCAGATGCCGGCGCAGCCGGGGGTAATGCGCCCCTCCGGTGCCACCGCCGTGGCTTCGACCACCAGCAAGCCGGCACCGCCACGGGCCATGCCGGCCAGGTGCACATGGTGCCAGTCGTTGATCATGCCGTCCTCGGCCATGTACTGGCACATCGGCGGAATGGCGATGCGGTTGCGCAGGGTGACGTCCTTGAGGGTGTAAGGTTGGAACAACGCGGACATGGGAAACTCCCGGGCTATGTGGATACGATTGTTCGATCATAATCGAACTATGGCAATAATGGAAACCCCCGGTATCATGTGCAGCATGCGAGCCTATAAACATCCCAACCCTGAAGACCTGGTGCTGGAGCGCCTGCTGTACGCCCTGAGCGACCCCGTGCGCATGGGCATCGTGCGCCAGCTGGCCGGTGTGGCCGAAGCCACGTGCGGCGAACTGGACGGCGGCCGGCCCAAGTCGAGCATGTCCCACCACTTTCGCGTCTTGCGTGATGCGGGGTTGGTGCATACCCGCAATGTGGGCACAACCCATATGAATTCGCTGCGCAGCGAAATGCTGGAGGCCCGCTTCCCGGGGTTGCTGGCGTGCATTCTGCGCCAGCAGTAATACCTGCCCTGCGCCGCAAACAGCCCCGAACAGGCAACAAAAAAGCCACGAGGTCACCCCCGTGGCTTTCGATCACAACCTGGCGGCCAATTACAGCGCCATGTCGTTCTCTGGCTTGCTTTCAACCGGTTGGCTTGGCGCAACGGTGGTACCAACGCTGGCGTCGATCACCGGTGGCTTCTCCAGTTGCAGTACTTCAGCGGTGTAGTTCCACTCTTTCTGGGTGGCCGCTGCCGAATCATTGAGCTTGGTACCGTAGCTCGGAACGATCTGCTTGATCTTGGCCTGCCACTCTGGGGTAGCGACCTTCTCCTTGAACACGGTTTCCAGCACGTTGAGCATGATCGGCGCAGCGGTCGAAGCACCTGGCGAGGCGCCCAGCAGGCCTGCGATGGTGCGGTCTTCGGAGGCCACCACTTCGGTACCCAGCTTCAGCACGCCACCCTTCTCGGCATCACGCTTGATGATCTGCACGCGCTGGCCGGCCTGCCACAGTTTCCAGTCTTCCTTCTTGGCGTTCGGGAAGTAGGTGCGCAGGGCTTCGAAGCGGTCGTCGTCAGACAGCATCAGCTGGCCAGCGAGGTACTCCACCAGCGGGTACTGCTCGATACCGACCTTGGTCATCGGCCACACGTTGTGGGGGGTGGTGGTGCTCAGCAGGTCCAGGTACGAACCGTTCTTCAGGAACTTGGTGGAGAAGGTGGCGAATGGGCCAAACAGGACCACGCGCTTGCCGTCCAGCACACGGGTGTCCAGGTGCGGTACCGACATGGGTGGCGCGCCGGTCGAAGCAATACCGTAGGCCTTGGCCATGTGCTGCATGGCCACGGTCGGGTTCTCGGTGACCAGGAACGAGCCACCCACCGGGAAACCTGCGTATTCCTTGGCTTCTGGAATGCCCGACTTCTGCAGCAGCTTCAGGGCACCACCGCCGGCACCGATGAACAGGAACTTGGCGTCGGTGGCCGACTCGGTACCGTCCTTCAGGTTCTTGTACTCGACGTGCCAGGAGCCGTCCTTGTTGCGGGTGATGTCCTGCACTTCGCTGGACAGCTTCAGGTCGAAGCCTTTCTGGGTTTGCAGGTGGCCAACGAACTGGCGGGTGATCTCGCCGAAGTTCACGTCGGTGCCGATTGGCGTCCAGGTCACGGCCAGCTTCTGGTTCGGGTCGCGGCCTTCCATCATCAGCGGGACCCACTTGGCGATCTGCGCGTGGTCCTCGGAGTACTGCATCGGGCGGAACAGCGGGCTGGCCTGCAGCGCGTCGTAACGCTTCTTCAGGAACTTGATGTTGTCATCGCCCCAGACGAAGCTCATGTGCGGGGTGGTGTTGATGAACGAATGCGGGTTCTTCAGCACGCCCTGGCGGACCTGCCACGACCAGAACTGACGGGAAATCTGGAAGGCCTCGTTGATTTCGATGGCCTTGGAGATATTGATGTTGCCGTCTTTGTCTTCCGGGGTGTAGTTCAGCTCGGCCAGCGCCGAGTGGCCGGTACCGGCGTTGTTCCAGCCGTTGGAGCTTTCTTCGGCCACGCCGTCCAGGCGCTCGACCATTTCCATCGACCAGCTTGGCTCCAGCTCGTGCAGCCACACGGCCAGGGTGGAGCTCATGATGCCGCCGCCGACCAGCAGTACGTCGACTTTCTTGGTTTCTGCGGCGTGCGCTTGCATGCAGCTTGCAGCGACAGCCAGACCCAGCAAGGTCTTGCCAGCTTTCTTGAACATTGATCAATTCCAGTCATAAGAACAGAGGGAGGGCCTGTGGCTGGCCCAAGTAAAGCGTGTTCTTCAGCGCAGGCTTGTTATTGATCATTGTTCAGCAGCTAGAGAACGAAAAAACGACCCTGCCTTTGTCGCATTGACTGACATGGCTGAATCGTTTTGCCGATTGTACTTGAAATGCCTGCACAAACAAATTGCAGCCCTTTGCGTCAAGGCGGCAGGTTGTCCCATGGCGCGCAGGCAAAACATCTTGCCGATTGCAGTTCAGCACAGACTGAACGCCGAAGGCATGCCCTTGGCGCATTTGCTGCAAACGCTCGGGCGCTATCGCCATGGGCACCTGGGCTGGCACCCGGAGGTGGCCACGTTGTCGGTGATGGGGGCGTTTCCGCTCAACGACACCGACCGGGCGCTGGAATTGCTGCAAGCGGCACTGCCGGTGCGGGTGCAGCGGCTGACGCCGTGGTGGGTCACAGTCGAGCCGGCTTGATACCTGAACACCTTTGAACCCAGCGCCTTGCATCGCGCTGGATTCTTCGCGGGCATGCCCGCTCCCACACAGACAGCGTGAACTCGAAGCCGGCGCAGTACCTGTGGGAGCGGGCGAGCCCGCGAAGCAGGCGACGCGGTGTTCATCAGTTATGAAAATCAATGCCAAGCCAGTTCCCTTTTTCCAATCGCGTTCGGTTAACCCGGCATAGCCCGTCCAACTCACCTTACCGACTCCAGAGACCCGCATGCCGACGCCCTTCCAACCCATGCTTCGCCTGGCGCTTGCCGCGCCGCTTTCGCTGTGTGCCGCCGCACCGCGCCCCCGGCTCGCTGGCCAGCGCCCTCAACCAGTTCAGCAGCCAGGCCGGCATCTACCTGGCCGGCAGCAACGAGCTGGCCGCCGGCAAGCTCAGCCAGGGCCTGCAAGGCCGCTACAGCGTGGCGCAGGGCCTGGCCCGCCTGCTACAGGGCAGCGGCTTGCAAGCGGTTGCGCAAGGCAACGCCGGCTATGTGCTGCAACCGCTGGCCGAGGGCAACGCCCTGCAACTGGACGCTACCGCGATCAATGCAGCCACCCTGCTGGTCAGCAACGGCCAGAGCGACACGGGTTACCGTGCGGTCGCCAGCAGCACGGCCAGCAAGACCAGCAGCGCCCTGGCCGATACCCCACGCTCTGTCTCGGTGGTGACCCGCCAGCGCCTGGACGACCAGCAGTCACAAACCCTCACCGAAGTGCTGGGCTATGTGCCGGGCATTTTCTCGCCGCCCTTCGCCGGCGGCGATGGCCAGGCCGGCGACCTGTTCTTCATTCGCGGCTTCAACGCTACCGATTACGGTTATGGCCTGCCGCGCGACGGCCTGCGGGTACAGGGCAACCGCTACGACACCAGCAGCGAACCCTATGGCCTGGAGCGGGTGGAAGTGTTCCGCGGGCCGACTTCGATCCTGTACGGTGAAAACGCCCCCGGCGGCGTGGTCAACCTGGTCAGCAAGCAGCCCACCGCCGAGCCCCGCGGGGAAGTGCAACTGAGCTACGGCTCGCACAACCGCCGCCAGCTGGGCGTGGACATTTCCGGGCCATTGACCGATGCGGGCAATGTACTGGGCCGCCTGGTGATGCTGGGCCGCAACGCCGATACCCAGGTCGACCACCAGCCCGACGACCGCCTGTACCTTGCCCCCTCGCTGACGCTGAATTTCGATGATGACAACAGCCTGACCGTGCTGGCCACCTATCAGCGCGACCGCACCCTGATGGAGCTGGGCTTCCCCGCCGCCGGTACCCTGCTGCACAACCCCAACGGCAAGATCGACAAGGACCAGTTGTCCGGCAACCCGGACTGGGACAACTTCGAGCGGGAAACCTGGACCCTGGGTTACGCGTTCAGCCACCGCTTCAACGACACCTGGCAGTTCCGCCAGAACTCGCGCTACCTGCAGTCGCGCATCGACCGCCAAGAAATGTGGCCAGGCAACCTGAACGACAACGGCTTCGGCAGTACCCTCGGCAACACGGCCTACGACCGCTATAACAAGTCCATCGCCTACTCGCTGGACAACCAGTTCGAAGGCCACTTCACCCCCGGCGCCTTCGACCACACCGTGCTGGCAGGGCTGAGCCTGGACCGGGTCAACAGCCAATACCGCAACAAGGCAGGCACCCTCAACGCCGCGGCCGACATGAACAGCTGGGACAGCAAGTTCACCTGGCAAACCGGCGTGATGTACCAGTTCGACAATGGCCTGTCACCGTACGCCAGCTATGCCACCGCCTTCGCCCCGACCCAGCAGACCGAAAGCAGAAGCGGCCCACTCGACCCCACCACCAGCGAGGAGTACGAACTCGGCATCAAGTACGAACCCAAAGGCTGGAACACCGCCTTTACCGCATCGGTGTTCGACCTGCGCAAAAAGGACGATGTGCTCTACGACGCGGCCGTGGGTGACTACCGTCAGATCGGCGCCAGCCGCGCCAAGGGTGTGGAGCTTGAACTGAACAGCGACCTCAGCGAGCACGGGTGACGTAACCTTGGTCGACGCCAAGGTAGGCTACGCGATAGACGACAACTGGTCGGTAGAGGTGAACGCGCGCAACCTGTTCGACAAAGAATACGTGGCCGGCTGCAATAACGCCGGGCGCTGCTACTGGGGTGAAGAGCGCACCTTGCTCGGCACCGTTTCGCTGCGCTGGTAACCCTTGCCGGGAAAACAAAAACCCCCGGCCATTTGCATGACCGGGGGCATTGGATCACGCCGCAAGGGGCGCGATCAGGGTACCGCCAAGATTACTGCTGCTGAGGCAGTTTATCGATCGGGCCGCAGCCACCGATGATCTTGGAGATGGAAACCGAAGGGTGGAACAGGTAGTCGTAGGTGCAGTTTTTCGGTTGGTTGTAAACCTGGCCAGTGCAACCCGACAGCAGGGCAACACCCGAAACGACAGCAACGGCTACAGTGGCCTTGAACAGCTTTTTCATTACTAAGTCCTTTAAATGAAACATTTGCGGCCATCGTCTGATGGCGGCGGGATGATACAGAAACTGAGCATTGGATCCAAGTCGCAGGGTCTTGAATGCTCAGCCCTCCCCTATCAATCGGTTTCCAGCTGGTACGCCTTGCTCACGAACACTGCTGCGAACAGGCTCTTGCCTTCCTTGAAGGTGTAGGTTTCCTCGAACTGGCCGTCTTCGACCAGCTTCTGCCCGATGGCACATTCGGAGTCGCTGTGGTTCTTCGCCTTCGTGCCGAAATCACTGCTCCACGATGACAGCCCCACTTCCTGGCAGAATGCCGCGAACTTGGCCTTGGGAACCCGCTGCTGGTAATCGTTGAACGCCTGCTTGAGCGGCTTGAAGCCGCTGTAGCTCAAGGTGTAGTTCTCGACCTTGGCCTTGCGGGCAAAGCCGCTCACCGCCTCCGCCAGCACCGCCTGGCCGGAATACGCGCTGTAGGCACCGATCACCATGGCACTCAGGGCGCTCTTGAGCTGGGTTTCAACATCGTCCAGCTCCGGCAGCGACTGGAACTCCGCCTTGCGCACGATCTCACCGACCTTGGAGCCGTCGTTGCGGTGGGTAACCACGAACGTCATCGAGCCTTCACCGTCGCTGGAGCGCTTGATGGTGAAGTCCAGGTCGACCGTGGTACCAAAGTCGCCGGTACTGCTGACCAGGAAGGCACCGGTCAGCGGCTGGCGCACGGCCATGTTGCCCCCCCAGTTGAAACTCGACGGGGCGGCGCGCCCGTTGGCGAGCAGCTCGGCCCGTGGCTGGATCTCGTCGCTGACATCGGCCACCAACACCACCTCGGCGCCCTTGGTGGCCACGAACGGGTTGCCCATCTGCATGCCCAGCAACTGCACATGGATACTGCCGTCCTTGCTGTCCCCGTCATGGGCCAGCTTCAGCGCATCTGCCTTCAGGTACACGCCGGCCACATCACGGCTGGCGTTGAGCTGGTACTTGGCCCAACCGGCCAGGCCTTCCTCAGCCGAACTGCCCTGCACCGACTCCATCAGGCCTGACAGGCCGCGCATGAACTGCTGAGCCCCGTTGGTCTGTGCAGCGGCCACGCGGATCTCCGGGTCGGCCACGGTCAGGTTGCCGGAAAACGCCGAGTAGGAAATGTCGCCCTCTGACAAGACGTCTTCCAGGAAGTAGCGCTCCTTGAAGTCGTCGTAGTAGGCCATCGCAGCCTTCTTGCCCGAGCTGGAAAGCAGGGCATAGCCACCGCCAAGCACCAGCACCGCTGCGGCCACACCGCCCATCAGCAGCTGCTTCTTGTTCATCTGTTTGATCATGGTGTTTGCCTCACTGGACCATGGCGGAAGCGTTGTTCCAGTCGTTCACGTACTGTTGGGAGACCTCGGGGGTCCAGCTGAAATCGATGCCGGCGTTGGGGAATTCCTTGGCCAGTACGGCACCGAACGATACGCGGTCGGCACAGTGTTCCTGCTTGCAGGCCGCAGGCTCGCCGGCGCTGTAGGCGCGGTAGGTGGGCACCGCGCGGCCGTCGTCCAGCGGGTAGTACGGCGTGGCGTTGGCCACTTGGGTTACGTACCAGCCCTCGCCGTATTCCTCGTCCGCGACCAGGCGGCCTTTGCTCGGGAAATCGATGTTGTAGAAGTCGCCCTGCTTGCCGGTTACATGCACCATCATCGTCGCCACAGTGGCCGAGGTCGCCGGGTTCTGCTGCTCCAGTGGCGACGCGAAGCGCACCTTGATGCCGGCCATCTGCGCCAGTGCCTCGGTTTCACGCCCCTTGAACTCGCTCATGCCGTCCTGCAGCTGCTGGTAGCGCTCCAGCACACGGGTGTGCACGCGCGCCAGTTCCTGCTGGCGCTGGCGCAGCTCGCGCTGGCGTTGCTGCTCACGCTGTACCGCCCAGTTGGCACCGTCGCGCACATCGAAGAACAGGCCTTGGCGGTTGATGCCGATGCGGTTGCGGGTGATCTTCTGCGCGTCATTGCCCCAAAGGCTGTTGGTGATGGCCGAGATGTCCTTGACGATCAACAGGGTGGCCACATCGGTGGTGGACGGCGAGGCGGTCTTGACCAGGTCGAAGATCTCCAGCGCGGCCTCCTTGTACTTGGCCGGGTCCAGGGCAAATGATTCGTCCGGGGTGACCGCCACGTAGTACGGGTCGCTGCCGAACGGGCGCAATACGCCATAGCTGGAACGACTGAAGGTCAGGTACACCTTCATCTGCCGGCCGGGGATCTCACCCACCAGGAATGCGGCCTGGTCTGCGTCGGCAGTCAGGTAGGAAACCGCCTTGTCCTTCACTGCGGCCTCCAGGCGCTTGGTGAAGATCAGGCCACTGGGGTGGGCATAGACCTTGTCCCAGTTATCGCCGCGATAGGTACCCACCGCTTTCCAGCTGATTCTGTCGAAGCTGCCTTGGCCAAAGCCGGAGGCCGGGCACGGCATGGCCGGGGTGGTACCGAACGACAGGGTGTCGCCTGCGCCGATGATCGACTTGCTCAGCACCCATTTGCAGCCGGCGCCGTCGGTTACCTGCATCAGGTTGGGGTTTGCCAGGACCACCGGGCGGCCAAAGTCCGAGCTGGGGGCTGCGGCCACTGCTGGGGCTGGGGCCGCCGCGGGTGGTGCAGCAGGGGCTTGGGCGGGCGCAGCAGGCGCTGGTTCTGCCGCTACGGCGGGCGCCGGTGCCGGTTGTGCCAGCGCGGGGGCGGGTTCGGCGGCTGCCGGGGCCGCTGCCGTGGCAGGTGCCGGGGTCGGGGCAGGTGCCTGCTCCGCTGCCGGTTCCGGTACCGGTTCCGGTGCAGCAGGCGCCGGGGCGGCAACGGCAGGTGCAGCAGCCAGTGTCACCAGCCCCAGGTTGCTGGCATTGCCCGAGCCGCTGGCGTAAAGCTTGCCGTTGCCATCGACTGCCTTCCAACTCACCTTGGCGGTCGAGCAGTCCTTGGCAAACACGAACGGCAGCTTGCTCAGCAGGCCCGTCAGCAGTTCCTGGTTATCCCAGGCTGGGCGGCTGATGGTCAGGTCGACCTGGGGTTTGCACCAGGTGCTGGCATCGCCAGGCACTTCGACCTTGATGTTGTCTTTCTTGGAATAGGCCAGCTCATGGGCGAACGCTTGCGGTACCAGACCACAAACGCCGACCACAGCCAGCGCGAGCGCGTGCTTTTTCATGGAGTCCTCAGATCAGTTCCCAGGTGCCGTTGGCTTGTTTGCAGAAGGTGTTCTGCTCTTGTTCGGTCTTGCCGTTTTGCGCCTTCAGGCTGACGGTGACCGGGCGGCAGGCCGCTTCGGCGGCAACGGTCTGGGTGGGCAGCGACTGCAGCGAGTCCAGGTCGAAGGCTTGGGTTTCCTTGCTGGCGGCAACGTCCAGCTCGTCCAGGTTTACCGCCGGGGTCACGCGCTTGGCCACGGCCTGCGCCTTGGGCTCCACGTAGTCCTTGTGCACGTAGCCCACGGTCACCCCCTTGCGCCCGACCAGGATCCAGTCGCCGGTGGCGCCCACTGCGGTGAACTCGGTGTGGTTCTTCAGGCTGCCGACCTTCTCGCCAGAGGCGTTCGGCGCGGCGCGTACGTTCAGGTTGTCGCTGGTGGTCACATACGGTTCGTTGATCAGCTTCATCGACGGCACGGCCTGGATCTTGGGCGCGCGCTTGACCTCGACCTGCTTGGTCTTGGTGTATTCCTTGCCTGGCACGATCTGCGCGCTGGCACCAGAGTGGTCGGACTTCCAGGTCACGGGCTGGGCGCTGGCCGTTGCCTGTTGCTGGCTCAGTACTTCCTGGGTGCGCAGCGCCAGGGCCTGCTGGTCCTTCTCATCGAGCATGTTGCCGATGCGGTTGCCGACGTAGGCGCCAATCCCACCCGCGATCAGCGCGGCGGCAATCTTGCCGTTGCCACTGCCCAAGGTCGAACCGATGGCAACGCCAGCCAGGCCACCGATCACCGTGCCCGCTTGCTCTTTGCTGATCCCGAGCTGTGCACAGGCCGTGGTAGAAGCGATGGCGACCGCCAGTAGGGACGCGACGAATTTCTTACGCAAGTGGAGCACTCCATTGTCGATGGGGCGCACAGCCGCGTACCGCAGCCAATGGCAGGCGGCGGCAGGCGAAGGTGTGCGTTGATTTGAGAGGGGGCGCGGCACTGGTCGCGAGCGGCAATTCAGCCGCCCGGCGCTGGGCAAAAAGGAAGACCAGTACGGCGCGAAGCATCCAACGAATCCATGTCAGAAAAAGTCATCGCCCAGCGCGCGTAATCATTACGGCGTTTGGCCTGGGCGTGAGTGGTGTAGTAGAGGGCCGCATTGTAGCCCAAGGTGCTATTGGCAGTTCAAGACAAAATGTTGCGGTCCTCAGCGTCGGCAGGACCGGCCCCTTCGCGGGCACGCCCGCTCCCACAGGTTTTCAGGTGCAGCACCGTCCCCTTTGGCAGCGGGCGTGCCCGCGAAGGGGCCAGCCCGGCAAACACGATTCCAGGGCAATAAAAACACTGCCCACCGACAACATCACAGAACCATTTTGCCTATGGCTGCCCTGATCCAAACCACCAAAACGACGAAGCCCCCGAAAACTTCAACGTTTTCGGGGGCTTCGGCTACTACGTGTATGGCGGAGAGATAGGGACTTTCCGAACAATACCCTGAAACCCTCTAAACTCAATGGATGCAGCGATTTTAAGCGATTTTGCTACAAATTTTTGCTACAAATTCAATCAAAAACCAGCTACCTTTTTGCCATCACAACCCACAGATCAGGGAAGAAAATGGCAAGCGAAAACCTCGTTTTACGGTCGGGCATATGGCACGTCCGCCTCAGCGTCCCGAAGGACGTTCGGCACGTCTTGAACCGCAGCGAGTTCACCGAATCGCTCAAAACCGGCAACAAGACAGAAGCCCAAACGAAGAAATACCCATATCTACACACTTGGAAGCAAGCCATCGCTGCCGCTCGGCAACGCATTTCAGGGCCTATCCCAGTTCAATTACCGGAAGCGTCCTACAACATCGCCAAGATGATTGTCACGAGCCAAGAAGACGCTTTGATGAGCCTTGTCATGCCCAAGAAGGGCAACGAGGTTGATCCAAGGTTCACTCAGACAGCCTTGGACGAACTCGGTAGTCTCATTATCGACATCATGCTCGAATGCCACAAATGGCAAAGTCCCAAAGAAGCTCTTGACGCCAACTACGACCTATACAGCCAAAAACCTTACCTCGAATACCAACTTTTCAAAGAAAAATGGTATGCGTTGGAGGAAAATATCCCACTCGAACGCAAGATCGAGCGGATCAATGATTACACCCGCCTGCAAAAAACCGTCGAGCATTACGGGATAACCGCAGGCCATGCCATTAGCATCAGCAATATCGAAGAAATCCGCTCCATTCTCGACAACCCAAGTAACTTTAAAATCAAATCACCTATCACAACTCACAGAATAGCCTCATTTGAAGCCTATCAGACCAAGACCAAGGGTATTATTCAAAAGACAGTAGATACGCAGGCCAATCGCTTGAAAATGATTGGTGCTTGGCTTGAGGCAGAGCAACGCGACCTCAACCACGAAAGCATTGCCAGCTATCTCGATACGCTCGACCTATCCATTAAGACCAAAAAACAATATCTATTCGCAGGTTCCAGTTTTTGGAAGTGGGCCGTTAAACACGACGAAAATTTCAAAAAACTGCACCGCGACCAGCAATCCCCCTTTGAAAAGCACAATTTCCCAGTCAATCGCAGCAAAAGGAACGATGGATCTATGGAAAGGAAGGCATTCACACCAGAAGACGTTACAAGGCTCTATGACGCAGCAAAAGCCACCAAAAACCGCGAAACCCTTACAGATCTCATCCTTTTAGGTGCTTACACCGGAGCACGTATTGAAGAGCTTTGCCAGCTTCAAGCTCAAGATATCGTGACCGAAGAAGGGGTTAAATGCTTCTACTTCTATGATGGAAAGACTGCCGCCAGCGAGCGACACACCCCGATACACCCGGAGATACAGGACACCGTAGAAAGGTTGATCCGTAATTCAAAAGACGGTTTCTTGATTGAGTCACCTGCAGGAAACAAATACGGCAACCGCTCAGACGCCCTCAGCAAGCAATTCGGGCGATTAAAGACCAGCCTCAACTATAACAGCCAGTTTGTATTCCACAGCTTCCGCAAGACCGTTATCACGCAATTACAACGTGCAGACGTGCCGGGAATACTCATTGCCTCAATCGTCGGACATGAGACAGGAACAGTCACATTTGACGTATACAGTGCAGGGCCAAGCCCGAAGCAAAAACACGATGCAATTTCAAAACTAAAATACGAGATAAAACCTTAAAAACGCACGCCTTACACGTTAAAACTCAGAACAATAATCAAAGGTTCCTAAGCTCTTACCCACCAGAAGAGCTTTTGACCTTTCCTAAACCACCATCTTTTTTTACAAATCGTCTCGCATAATACCCGCCCCTATATACGCCTTATGTGTATGCACGCACCCGTCTGCGTCTTTTAGTTATCAATATATAGATATCACATATAACAGATAACCATAATGAAGACCACTACAGCACATGCACGCATACACAGCTAACACACACCAACAAAATAATCAGCACCATCATGCTTGATATACATTTCTCATATGATTAAATATATGTATATGGTTCAAGTTTTTAAAGAAGCCCTTAAAGCATACCTGCTATGTTAACCATCCCACTTTTGCTACGCAAAAGATGTGACGGTTAACGCAGGTGCCTAGTCGGCAGGACAGAAGCAGAAGCCAAGAGCAAAAACAAACCCATTACTGAGGATGAAATGAATGATACCAATTTGAAGGAAATTACACTAACCAAAAGAGATAGGAATTACGCCAACCTGAAGGGGCTAGATAGCTCGTTAAGACACTCGCTTAGACTGGAACAAAACGAATATGACGAGTTTGAATACAACCCCAACCCACCACACCCCAATATCGCCATTGTGGGTGGTATTGAACAGATACTAACGAGGGAATTGGCAGAGCAATTACTGGCCGACTTCAACGACCAACTACAAACTAAACTCAAAGAAACAGAAGCGTCTGATGAGATCGCCTCAGAAAAAGAAAAACTGAGAAAGCTCAAATCCAAGTTGGTTAAATTCATCAACGCAACCGAACCCACCCAAATAAAAGAATACGTCACATCTGTGATGGAGGGAGAAAAGCCGCTGGTAGTCGGAGACTACGCCGCCCTACTCAATCAGCACAAAATCAGCCGTATATCCCAACGTATCGACCTCTTGGAGAACTACACCACCAAGAAGCGAGAGATCGAGCAGAACGCACCAGATAGAGCCGTATCAAGGAAGGTCAATAGGGTTAAAGAGATAATCCTTGTAATCCCTGAACCCAACGAACTGGCAATAACCAAGGCTTACACTGACCTGCTGCAGAAAGCCCTGCACCAGTTCTATCAAAAGAACTTCCCCAACAACAAAATTATATTTTCGTTTAGTCACTTGGACGAGAGCACAAACCATGTCCATGCCTTCCTTGACCTTCAAAATACGAAAACTGGGAAATATGATTTTTCAGCCCAAGAATTTGAGTTCGCATCACAATATCACGCGAAGAATAAGGCTCGACTTGGCAAGATATCAGAACCACCAAAATTAGAAGACTTCAAACTCCCCAACCGTAGTGAGGAAAAGCAGAACCATAGATTTATCCGAGCACGCGAATCATGGAAGTCAAAGGTCATGCAGGTGGCTTTCTATGAGCACTTTAACAGCTTAGCTGCTGCATACGGCTTGCAAGCCAAATTCCTACCTAAAACAAAGGAAAACACCGAGTATTTAAGCCCGATTGAAAAGGAAGCCAAAAAACCGAAAAGTGAGCGAAGCCACAATTATTACACCAGAAAACTAGAAAAGCTGCAGCAAGAGCTAACCGCAAAAGAGGTCGAACTTATCGAGCAAAGGGCCACTGTCCTCACACTTAACACCACGATAAAAGACCTACAAGGAACGGCTAGCAGCTACAAAGCAACCATACAGAGCTTAGAAATACAGGCCAGTGAACAGAGAAAGGAAAATGCCAAGTTAGATAGTCAAAAGCAGCAATTAGACGACGAAATAACGGAAAGAACTACCAAGACAGCAGAATTGTCGTCTAATTTTAAAACTATGAAATCTAGGATGACAAAAGAACTGAATGAGCTACGCAAGAAAATTAAAGAGGACACTAACAGAAAAACCGTCTTGGAAAAAGCAATCAAGGCATACGAGGAAGAGCTAGAGCCTTTGATTAAACGCTTTGATATTCTGGTGGATCGCATACTTGAAGCCAAAAGGCTCGACGAGAATCCAGAGCAATACTATAAGAGATTACGAGAAAACACCTATGAAATGGCTAGCCGTTTGGGTAAAGAGAAACGAAAGGACTATCTATTCAACGTTGCCGAACAACTCAAAGAACAAGGCTTGGACGATACGCAAGCCGCATTAGGATTTACCGACAAAGTAAAACTTTGGGCATCTGACACATTCACCAGCAAGCAAATAGTAGAATTTGACAAGGAAGAAGCCGAGCAGGCGAAGCAGGCAAGGAAGAGAAGACTGCTCAAGCCTAAGCCGCCAAGCCCATTCCAAGACCCTTACGACCCCTATCAATAGTCAAACCCATTAGATAATAAAAACCCGCTGGAAAGCGGGCTTTTTAGTATCCAAAATTTGACAAACCTCTAAAGTATGGCAACTTGAAATAAGCAGAAAAAGAAAACCACCTTGGGGAAGGTGGCAGGAAAACAAACACTTAAATTCTAACAATATCTATTTAATCATCAAATATCTTATTGTCAAGTCTCTTTCCAAGGTTTTCTTTTTCTAAACAACCAATTAGTAGAGGACAACAATGGGATGCGTAAAATTATTTGAGAATTACTTACCAAAGAGACCTTATCACACAGACGACTTAGTCAGTGGCCTAAAAATCAATAAAAAAGAAAAAGCAAAATTTGCTCGACTGGTCCAACCGAACGGGCCAACCCATAGATACTGGATGGTTTTCGACCTCGATAGATCCAACGCCGGAATGCACTGGGATGACGTAGGAGCACCAGCCCCTAACCTAATAGCTCGAAATCCGGCCAATGGGCACGCCCATTTGCTCTACCTGCTACAAACCCCTATCCGCACTGCAATAGACGGTAAAACGGCCCCTTTACGCTACGCTGCGGCCATCGAAGCGGCATTGCGTAACCTGCTGGGAGCAGACAGGGGCTATTCCGGGTTGATCTGCAAGAACCCGATCAACTCACATTGGATCGTCCAAGAATGGGAATCCAGTCCTTACACGTTGGACGACCTTGCCGACTACATCGACTTAACCCCTGAAAAGGCCAAGGAGAAGCCAGTAGAAGACTATGGCCTTGGTCGTAACTGTATGCTTTTCGATGAGTTAAGGGCGTGGGCCTACAAAGCAATCCGTCAGGGCTGGCCCGACTACAACCAATGGCTAAACGCTTGCCTTGACAGAGCCATAGGCTACAACGTCAATTTCTCCACACCCTTGGACATATCCGAAGTAAAACACACGGCCAAAAGCGTAGCGAAGTGGACGCATCGAAACTTTACCAGAGGCACCTTTGACGATTATGTCGCCAGAACCCATACAAGCGAGATACAGGCTTTTAGAGGCTCTCTTAATGGCAAGTCAAAAAGACTTAAAGGTATTGATATGCTCGCATCAGGTGCAACGGTCAATCAGGTAAGCCAAGAACTACAAGTCAGCCATAGGACTGTATATCGCTGGGTAAAAAAGCAATAGCATTATAGTTTGTGACAAAGCCTATATCAGATAATAGCACCCAGTGAGGGTGTTTCTTCTTCCTCCGCCTCCCTTCTTTCCTCCCATTCCTCCCCATATACACCCACGTACATACCCACCGACGCCTCAATAGCCGTATAACTCACGGGAACGGGTCAAACGGGGCCGTTTACGCTCAATTGATACAAATCCTCGCACAAAGTGAAAGACACGCCATAACGCCTTAATTTGTCACTACCCCACCGAATAGCCTACATAGGTTTGGAGATATATCCCTGAACCTATATGTATGTATACATACATATCAAATCCCATAGGACAACCCACCACAGCAGCCGACTTCAATTTTCCCAAATCCTCTATTTTTGTCATAAACCTAAAACAGGTCATTTTCGATAAAAACCAACCCCATCGACCCGCAAGCATTAAAATGCTATTTTCAAAAAAAATCTTGAAAATTTTTTACAACTTTATATCAAATTATTGATAAGTCGATTTTTTCCACTATCAATTTATGGCTTAATTACGGCAAAAAACGTTGTCAATAGCAAAACGAAAATATTTTTACCGTTCAACCTTATTTGAATTTATAGTTCAACTCTATCGCATTTTACTTAGTTTATATTTGCAACTAACCCCGACTAAAAAATCACGTCATGTTTTCAAAAATCTCTCCCAGTTTAATTTCAAGATGGAACGTGGGGAATAGGTCACTTAAAAAATTGAAAATTTAAAAAACCTGCCTCCGATTGGCGGCTCGCCAAAAGCTAGCGTAATACTTCGGAGATATATCCCTGAAGCATTGACTTATTTAAAACTTATGCTATTTGTATTTAAAACAGCATAGGAGAATATATGAAAAGAGCAGAAATAGCAGGAAAAATAGGCGGCATGGTTGGTGGATTTAAAAGACGTGAGCGTCAAAAGTTTTTAATTATGTTCGTAAAGCTAGTAGAAATGGAGGAATACCCTAACTTAAGGCTAACATCAAGCCTCGCCAAAAAGCTCATAGCAGCATTTGCTGGGTACAAGTCAATATCTAATGACGTATTAGTAAAGGAATTTGGAAGAACGAATAACAAAGTAAAACAGCAGAACCTAGACGACATTGTAACTCTTATGGTGGCAAGGCATAAGGGCACATACAACGAGTTATGGAACGATGCAAAGCGAAAAATTGAAGATGATGCAGAAGAATACAAAAACCGCATAATCGAAGAAATGCGACCTCGATAAATTCGAACATGTAACGCCCCACGATACATACTTATATCCTCGAAGCCACCTCCTTGCTTCGCGGACATAATTTATACTCTACCAGAGTATAATCTCCCGCCGCACTTCAAATCGGACAGGCACAGGTACAAGGTTATATCCCCCAACCTAATTCCAGTGGTATGTTTTTATAGTCTCCCGAGCTAAACCCCTTGTAACCCAAGACAACGGTTTTAACCACTTATGATGCGTATCCAAACAGCTTGCCGTACAACTCATTTATGGTTGTCAGTTTATCGAACTGACCTTTGTTTAATATTCGTATGTTCGGCCTATCCGCTTTAAGACCTGTGGAGTTCCCTTTTGTGTGTTTTGCAACTTTGAGATTTTCTAGACTAGGCAGTGGCTCCCCCGGAGTTCCGCCAAAAAAATAATACGGTCCAAGGTCAAGTGTTTCGTTATTGAAGTAAACCAAAACCACGCAGCCGGACGGTTTCTTAGCCAGCGAGATATGAATTTTCTGTGTCGCCGTTTCTGAGCCGACAAACGTAGCTTTTAGCTGAATGTGTCTAATAACGCCATTGGCTTCGGCTATTATGTCGTAACCAGAGTTATCAACCTCGGGCTTAGATACCTCAAGAGTGAAATCTTTATTTCTCCATGAGTGCTTTAGCAACTCACCAACAAGTAAATGTTCAATTAATTTTTCACGATACGAAGAATGTAGCGAGTGCTCAGTCACTTTTTATCTCTCTGATAGAATAGCGACCAACGCTACCCCATAATTTATTATATTTTGGAGACACATCCCCAACTATAATCCGTCACACTTGACGGAACATCCGAAACTACAAGGCCGCATCCACGGCCACACTAGCCGAAACCTCTATAAACCACTCCGAATCAATTTTCTCCAGCCGCCCCCCGCGAAATAAATTACGCTCATTAAAACTAAGAATTTCTCTTGGCGAACCTTCCGTGTCTTTTGCAAGACACATAACCATGTAGCACTTAGCTCCGTCCTCGATAAGTTTAATATGACTAAGACGTTCCATATATCCAAGATTATCTTGCCCTCCTCCATATTTTTCCAAATGAGATAGCTGCATGTAATGGGTAGTTCCACGTTTAATTTTTCGGTCCTGCCACACACGCAGAATAACCGTTCCATCGTCGCGTACCCCTCCCCAAGACCACCGAGGGTTTTTAAGCGGCGAACCAAGTTTTTTAAAAAACTGTGTCAAGCTCATAAAACCTCCTTCGCTATCTACTTCAATAGATGCTAATTACAACGTTCTAAACTTTCAAATGGGAGTGCAATTTTAGAAGCAAACCACGAAGTACCATTATTGGACTGCTTTACATGAAAGCAAACAAGCCCATACGTATCTTCTACACCGACGCCAATAAACGGAGGCAACCATAGTAATTCAAGCTCGCCATCACCCTCCCACCCATTATTTTTCAACAGCTTCTCGGCTTCTCGGATATAGGTATAACCTTCAGGATACCTACCCAATACCTCTCTCGCGTTTAGAAAAAATAACGCATCATCAATAAAGTGATAAGAATACACAATAAAATCTCTAACCTTTTCAGGCGTCCCGCCGAGACTTTCCAGCACATTCCCAAAACGCTCTTTATTGCTACCAACCATAAAATCTCCGTTATTTATATCTATTTCTCTTTGTACTTGCTTAATTTTTTGGGATAACACAAGTCATAAATAGACCGAGCCAAGGTCTCATCATATGGCACCCAACATCCTGTTATCGCCACACCTTCACTTGTCCATACGCCACCATCAGACGAGTCCGAGTAAACCCACCAGATGGACTTACCCTCTACGATGGCAAACCAATTTGAGTACCCTGAAGGAAGATGCTCACGCAGCAGCCCTTTTTTTTCACTTTCGCCAGCATCCTGCCAAGGCCGGAACCGGCTGGTTTTCGCTCCATTCTGGACAATGTGCAATCGAATGCTTTCTCTAGTGTGCATACTGGACCTTGTTTCTCCAATTAACCCCAATACGTCACGCGGAAGAATGCCGCCCGTATGAGGCATTCTCGTTAGCCACCCATGAGGTAGTGGAGCACAAAAATGGACACTGACCACCCCAATTGTAAACGAACCCAAATTGCTTTCGGCGGGATCAGCGGTTACGTCAACACTGATGTTGAGCTTAAATCCAGCCCTAGCAGCATTAGGTATGTTTCGATACTGCTTGGCCGTAGTAAGGACGAGCATGGCAACAACCTGATCTCCTATGCCATCACATTCTTCGCTAAGGACGCCGAACTATTCGCCTCACAGGTAACGAAAGGTGATCTAATCCGCGTCACCTGCGTGGCCCTCAACCCCGTGCGGTGTGAGGGGATGACCTACGCAACTCGCTTCACGTTAATAGGCAAAGGCTTCGAGCTAATTGGGCAACGAATGAATCCGGCCCCCACCGGCACGGGTACAAGTCCCCGCACCACTGGCGACCCAGATCCAGAAGCAAGCAGGAAGCGGCTCAGAGCCTCACAGAAGCACCATAACACCAGTATATAGAGGTAGCCACGGAGGCCAAAGACGCTCAGAACGAGCAAGGAAGGCTCAAACGACAGACGAAAAAAAATGGCGATCTGCAGGTCAGGTTTTTGCTACAAAACCTTGCTACAAATCGCCATTTTTTAATCCTCGTAAATCGTTGATTTATAAGGAATTTTTCAATATGGCGGAGAGATAGGGATTTGAACCCTAGGTACTGTTGCCAGTACAACGGATTTCGAATCCGTCCCGTTCGACCACTCCGGCATCTCTCCAATGCCGCGCATCATACCAGCGTTCTTTTAAAACGCAAACCTTTTTTTAAAAAAAATCGCGTGGTATCAGGCGCTTGCGTGAACGCACCGCTTACAGCGGTACGCCCAGGCGCTTGGCAACTTCTTCGTAGGCTTCGATCACGTCGCCCAGGCCCTGGCGGAAGCGGTCCTTGTCCATCTTCTTGCGGGTTTCTTTGTCCCACAGGCGGCAACCGTCTGGGCTGAACTCGTCACCCAGCACGATCTGGCCGTGGAATACGCCGAACTCCAGCTTGAAGTCGACCAGCAGCAGGCCGGCGTCATCGAACAGCTTGCTCAGCACTTCGTTGACCTTCAACGACAGCTTTTTCATTTCTGCCAACTGCTCGGCGGTGCCCCAGCCGAACGCGACAACGTGGGACTCGTTGATGAACGGGTCGCCCTTCTCGTCGTTTTTCAGGAACAGCTCGAAGGTGGAGGGCTCCAGCTTGATGCCTTCTTCAACGCCCAGGCGCTTGACCAGGCTGCCGGCCGCGTAGTTACGCACTACGCATTCGACCGGGATCATGTCCAGCTTCTTGACCAGGCATTCGTTGTCGCCCAGCAGCTTGTCGAACTGGGTCGGCACGCCGGCTTCTTCCAGCTTTTGCATGATGAAGGCGTTGAACTTGTTGTTCACCATGCCTTTACGGTCGAGCTGTTCGATGCGCTTGCCGTCGAACGCCGACGTGTCGTTACGGAACAGCAGGATCAAGCGGTCGGCGTCATCGGTCTTGTAAACCGATTTGGCCTTGCCGCGGTAGAGTTCGTCGCGTTTTTCCATGATTGGGCTCCGCTTGCTTGAGGTGTTGGGCTAGGCGATTTCGCGCCAGTCGAGCCCGTGTTCCTGATTCGCCACCTGGAGCCAGTCCGGGTCGCACCCAAGGGTGTCGACGAAGCACTGGCGCGCCAGATGTGGCAGGTTGTTCTTGCTGCTGAGGTGGGCCAGCACCAGGTGCTGCAGGTTGTTCCAGCCCAACTCGTGCACCAGGCGCGCGGCCTGGTGATTGTTCAAATGCCCTTGCATGCCCCCTACCCGCCGCTTCAAGAACGCCGGGTAGTGACCGCGCGCCAGCAGGTCGCGGCAGTGGTTGGCCTCGATCAGCAGTGCATCCAGGCCTTGGTAGCGTTCCAGCAACAGCGCGTCGTACGAGCCCAGGTCGGTGAGCATGCCAAAACGGCGCTTGCCGTCACTGACCACATACTGCAAGGGCTCGTAGGCGTCGTGCTCTACCCGCGCGGCGTTCACTTGCAGGCTGCCGATATGCAGGCTTTGGCCACAGGCCAGAAAACCGGCCACCTCCACCGGCTTGCGCATGCCGCGCAGGGTGCCTTGGCTGAGGTAGACCGGTACATTGTAGCGCCGTGACAGCAAGCCGACCCCATGCACGTGGTCGGCATGTTCGTGGGTGACCAGCACAGCACTGAGTTGCGCCGGCGAAACCCCGAGCAGCGCCAGGCGCCGCTCGGTTTCGCGCAGGGAAAAGCCGCAATCGACCAGGATGAACGTGTCACCACTGGCGATCAGCGTGCCGTTCCCTTGGCTGCCGCTTCCGAGTACCGCGAAGCGCACTTAGCCCAGGTGGTCCTGAATGGCGCTCAGCACGCGGCGGGCGACATCGGGCGGCGCCACGGTGTTGATGTTTTTCTCGACGGTGACCTGCACGCTTTCACCCACCTTGCTCAGGCGCACCTGGTAGCGCTCGGCACGGGCTTCACGCTCTTCCTTGGTGGGCTCGCTGCCGAACAGGCGGCCGAAGAAGCCCGGCTGGTTCTGCTTGTCTTCAGGCTTTTCCGACAGGTTGATGTAGTACAGGCCCAGGCTGCGGTTGATGTCCTCGACACGCCACTGGCCACCCTGCTCCAGGGCGCGGCCTACACCCGACCAGGCGCGGTCCAGGTCGGAGCCCAGGTAGAGTACCGGGTTACCGCTGCCGTCCTCGCTCAGGCTGACGCGGCTTGGCGCGTCGAAATCACGCTCAGCCAGCAGCGACACCGAACCGCCCTTCTCGGCGCTGCGGTTCATGCTGGCCAGCATTTCGTCGACCAGCAGGGCATCGGCGCCGGCATTGGCGGAGGTGGACGGGAACGCGGGCTCGGCGGTGCTGCCGGCCGGGCGCTCGACGCTGACCACATACACCTCGGAGGTGTTGCGTTGCACGCCAGGCTCCATGCGCACACGTACGCGCACTTCGCTGTCAGCGCTGCTGGCAGTGCTGGCCAGGCGCTGGCCGAGCGATGCCGACAGCTCGTCGAAGCGCTGCCAGCTGGTGTTGAATTCACCGGTCTGCGGGCGCTCTTCGTCGATACGGAAGCCGTTGTCCTCGAAGAACTGGCGGGCCACCGGCCACACCTCGGCCGGCGAGTGCTGGGCCAGCACCCAACGGCTGCTACCGCTGCGCTGCAGGCTGTAGTCGGTGACCTGGCCAGCGCCACCGGTCAACGGTTGCGGCCGCGGCACTTCGTACTCGCCCGTGACGTTGTCATCGGCGACGTTACGCGGAATTGGCAACAGCGGGTCGAGCCGCTTGACGTTGCTGGCGTCCGGCGGCAGCTGCATGGGCGCGGTAGGGTGCGCCTGCAGGTAGTCGCTGCCGCGGTCGCGGAAATAGCCATCCTCGCCCCACAGCCAGCCACACCCACTGGTGCTGGAGATAATCAGGGCAAGGGCAGAAAGACCAGCCAGTCGCTTCATGCGGTGTACTTCCTCTTAAACCAGTACGCCGGACTGGCGCAAGGCAGTACGGACTTTGTCGTGGCAACCTTCGCTGAGCCAGGTCAGCGGCAGGCGAATACCCTTTTTCATCAGGCCCATTTCAACGAGCGCCCACTTCACCGGGATGGGGTTGGCTTCGCAGAACAGCTCTTTGTGCAGTGGCATGAGTTTTTCGTTGATAGCGCGGGCCTTCTCGGCATCGCCCGCAAGGGCGGCCTCGCACATATCGGCCATTTCGCGCGGGGCGACGTTGGCGGTGACGGAGATGTTGCCCTTGCCGCCCATCAGGATCAACTCGACAGCGGTCGGGTCATCGCCAGACATGACGATGAAGTCGCTGGCAACGCCTTCCAGGATGGCCTTGGCACGGGCCAGGTCGCCGGTGGCTTCCTTGATACCGATGATGTTCGGCACAGTCGACAGGCGGATCACGGTCTCGGCCTGCATGTCGCAGGAGGTGCGGCCCGGCACGTTGTAGAGGATCTGCGGGATGTCGACGGCTTCGGCAATGTGCTTGAAGTGCTGGTACAGGCCTTCTTGCGTTGGCTTGTTGTAGTACGGCACCACCAGCAGGCAGGCATCGGCGCCGGCATTCTTGGCGTTCTGGGTCAGGTGCACGGCTTCGGCAGTGGAGTTGGCACCGGTACCGGCGATGACCGGGATGGGCTTGTTGCTGCGCTTGACGCGCTCGACCACATGCTTGATGACCAGGATGTGCTCTTCGACATCGAGCGTGGCCGACTCACCGGTGGTGCCGACAGCGACGATCGCATGGGTGCCGTTTTCCAGGTGGAAGTCTACAAGTTTGTCGAGGCTGCCCCAGTCAACACGCCCTTGTGCATCCATGGGTGTGACCAATGCCACCATACTGCCCGCAATCATGTAACTGCTCCTGCCGGAAAAAGAGAGCGGTAATGGTACTGGGGGCATCGGCCTTGCACAAGCGAAGCAGGCGGGCGGAGCATTCCCCTCGGCGCCTTATTTCGCTACCCTTGATGCTTTGATCGGTGCAGCGCGGCCCGCCGGGCCGTCGACCTTGCTCCCGGCCAGCGTCCAAGACCTCGCATGCGAGCCCCGGGCCCTGCCGACTGGAGGCTTTCTCCCGTCCTGTACCGACCGCTCATCGCTTTAGGAATGCTGCATGTCCACCCCCACCGTCCGCGAACAATTCCTCGTCATCAGTGCCTTGGGGCCCAACCCCATGGAACTGGCCAACGTCCTCAGCCGCGCTGCCTTCGAAAACCGCTGCGCGGTGGTTACCTCGCGCCTGAGCCGCCACGGCGAAACCAGCGCCCTGGTGCTGCAGGTAGGCGGCAGCTGGGACGCCCTGGCCCGCCTTGAAGCCATGTTGCCAAGCCTGGGCAAGAAGCACGGCCTGACCCTGGACGTGGTGCGCAGCGCCGACCAGGAGGTACGCCCGCAGGCCCTGCCTTATGTAGCCTACGTCAGCGCCGCCTACCGCCCGGACATCATCAACGAGCTGTGCCAGTTCTTCCTCGACCACCGCGTCGAGCTGGAAGCCATGACGTGCGATACCTACCTGGCGCCGCAGACCGGCAGCAGCATGCTCAATGCCCAGTTCACCGTCATTTTGCCGGCCGGCACGCAAATCAGCTGGCTGCGTGACCAGTTCCTGGACTTTGCCGACGCCCTGAACCTCGATGCGCTGATCGAGCCATGGCGCCCACAGAACCCAATGTAAGGAAGCGATCATGGCTGTAGCACTCGACCAACCTGTAGCGCACTTCCAGGCCCAGGCCACCGGCGGGCAAACCGTGAGCCTGGCCGACCTCAAGGGCCGGCAGGTGGTGCTGTACTTCTACCCGAAGGACAGCACCCCGGGCTGCACTACCGAAGGCCAGGGCTTCCGCGACCAGCATGAAGCCTTTGCCGCAGCCAACACCGTGGTGTTCGGCGTGTCGCGTGACGGCCTGAAGTCGCACGAGAACTTCAAGGCCAAGCAAGGCTTCCCGTTCGAGCTGATCAGCGACAAGGACGAGGCCCTGTGCCAGCTGTTCGACGTGATCAAGCTGAAGAAGCTGTATGGCAAGGAGTACATGGGCGTCGATCGCAGCACCTTCCTGGTCGACAAGGACGGTGTGCTGCGCCAGGAATGGCGTGGGGTGAAGGTGCCCGGGCATGTGGATGCCGTGCTGGCAGCAGCTCAGGCACTGAACAAGGCTTGAGATCGTTGGGGGCGCTTGGCGCCCCTTACGCGACATGAGGCCGCTCCTACGCCGGGCGGGGGCGGCCGGCAGTACTGCGGGGCCGGGCCGGCATCATCGGAAATCGCGGATCCCTGTAGGAGCGGCCTTGTGTCGCGATGGGCTGCAAAGCAGCCCCAAATTTACAGCATCGGTGACACAATAGGCTCCTGCCGCGGCCAGGCATCCAGCACAGCCTTGATCAGGGTCGCCAGCGGGATGGCGAAGAAGATCCCCCAGAACCCCCACAGCCCGCCAAACAACAACACCGCGCAAATGATCGCCACCGGGTGCAGGCTCACGGCCTCGGAAAACAGCAGCGGCACCAGCACGTTGCCATCCAGCGCCTGGATGATCGCGTACACCGTCATCAGGTAGATGAACTGATCGCCCCAGCCCCATTGGAACAGTGCAATCAGCGTGACCGGCACCGTTACCACTACCGCGCCCACATAGGGCACCACCACCGACAGCCCCACCAGCAACGCCAGCAGCGCGGCATAATTGAGCCCGAGGCTGATGAACGCGATGTAGGTGGCAATGCCACAGATCAGAATCTCGATGCCCTTGCCACGGATGTAGTTGGCGATCTGCCGGTTCATCTCGCTACCCACCCGGTTCAGCAGGGTGCGCTGGCGTGGCAGGTAGCCACTGACCCAGCGGCCGATGAGTTCGCGGTCCTTGAGGAAGAAGAACACCAGGATCGGCACCAGCACCAGGTAGATCATGGCATTGACCAGCAATGGCAGGCTGGACAGCGAGAAGGTCAGCGCCCATTGGCCAAACTTGCCGATTTCACCGCGCACCGATTCGATGGCATGCAGCACCTGCTCGTCCGACACCAGGTGCGGGTAACGCTCGGGCAACAACAGCAACAACGACTGCCACTTGCCGAGCATGCCCGGTAGCTCGTTGAACAGGGTGATCAGCTGGTGCCACAACAGCGGCACCAACACCAGCATGAACAGCGCCAGCGCCCCCATGAACAGGGCAAATACCAGCATCACTGCCAACCGCGTGGGCACCCGCAAGCGCTCCAGGGCATTGACCAGGCCTTGCATGAGGAACGCCAGCACCATGCCCGCCAGCACCGGCGCGAGCATGCCACCCAGGGTTAGCACGGCCGTGAACGCCAGGAACAGCAAGACCGCCAGCACCACCGCTTCTTCATCGGAGAAGTAGCGCTGCACCCAGTCGCGAAGCACTTTGAACATTGACGATCCTTGGTAAAGACTCAGGCCTTGCGCAGCCAGTAGGTGTAGGTGCCGGCCTCGGCCGTTTCCTGCAGCAGGGTATGACCGGCCAACGTGGCGAAAGTGCGGAAGTCGCGCTGCGAGCCGGTGTCGGTGGCGATCACCTTGAGCACCGCGCCGCTGGCCAGGCGGTTGAGCTCCATCTTGGCCTTGAGCAGCGGCAAAGGGCAATTCAGCCCGCTGGCGTCGAGTACGGCGTCGCAGGTCAGGGTGTCACTCATTGCAGGGTCTCCAAAGGCATTGCCAGACTGCTTGTTGGCAGGGCTGCCTAGAATAGCGCCACTGGTCGCCAACGTGTGAGCCCGCTACAGTAGCTATCTTTGACACCGACGCGAGCTTCGTGCATGAAACTACTGCGCCCTACCCTGCTGACGCTGGCCTGCCTGTTGGCCCTCCCCGGCCATGCTGACGACCTGCCATCACTGGGTGACGCCAGCTCCGCGATCGTCTCACCGCAGCAGGAACACCAGCTCGGCCGCGCCTGGCTGAGCCTGTTGCGCGGCCAGGTCAACCAGCTCAACGACCCGCAACTCAAGGACTATGTCGAAACCAGCGTGTACAAGCTGGCCGAGACCAGCCAGCTGCAGGACCGGCGCCTGGAGTTCATCCTCATCGACAGCCGCGAGCTCAACGCCTTCGCTGCGCCCGGGGGCATTGTGGGGGTCAACGGCGGGCTGTTCCTCAACGCACAGACGGAAGGCGAATACGCCTCGGTGCTGGCGCACGAACTGGCGCACTTGTCGCAACGCCACTTCGCCCGCGGCGTCGAGGCCCAGCAACGCATGCAACTGCCGATGATGGCAGCGCTGCTGGCCGGGATCGTACTGGCGGCGGGGGGCGCTGGCGACGCCGGCATCGGCATGATTGCCGGCACCCAGGCGGCGGCCATTCAGGAGCAGCGCCGGTTCTCGCGGCAAAATGAGCAGGAAGCGGACCGCATCGGCATCCTGAACCTGGAAAAGGCCGGCTACGACCCACGCAACATGCCAACCATGTTCGAGCGCCTGGCCCGCCAGTATCGCTATGACGCCAAGCCACCGGAATTTCTGCTGACTCACCCGGTGACCGAGTCGCGGATCGCCGACACCCGCAACCGCGCCGACCAGGCGCCACCGGGCGGCATCGAAGACAGCGCACGCTACCAGCTGATTCGCGCCCGCGTGGCGCTTATCTATGAAGGCACCCCGGGGCTGGCGGCCAAGCGCTTCCGTGCCCAGCTCGACGAAGACCCCAAACTCGATGCTGCACGCTATGGCCTGGCCCTGGCGCAGATCAAGGGCGGCCAGCTGAACGAAGCGCGGGAAATGCTCAAGCCGCTACTGGCCAAGGCGCCCAACGACATCACCTACAACCTGGCGCAGATTGACCTGGACATCACCAACAACCGCCTGGCCGATGCCCAGCAGCGCGCCGAGCGCATGCAGCAGCTATACCCCGGCAACTACCCGCTGAAACAGGTGCGCGCCGATTTGCTGGTGAAGCTGAACAAGCCTGCCGAAGCCGAGAAAGTGCTGGACGAGCTGGTGAAAAGCCGGCCGGATGATCCGGACGTGTGGTACGACATGGCCGAGGTGCGCGGTTTGTCGGGCAATACCATCGGCTTGCACCGGGCGCGGGCAGAGTACTTCACCTTGGTGGGGGACTTTGACCAGGCGATCCAGCAGCTGGATTACGCCAAGCGCCGGGCCGGCGGGAATTTCCCGCTGGCTTCGCAGATTGACCAGCGCCAACGCGAGATCATGGAGCAGCAGCGCATGGTCCGGGACATGATGGGGCGCTGAGCCCCGGGGCGGCCGTGGGCCACGATCGGGCTGCTGCGCAGCAGCCCCGGCCGTTACGCCGCGTCGTGTTTGCTGACCGGCTGCTGGATGAACCGCAACATCCACTCGCCCACCAGGTCGCCCTGGTGCTCGCTGGCCAGGCTGGCCACCGCCTTTTGGTACACCTCGTCACCCAGGTATTCCTGGCGCGCATCGAGCAGCGCGCGGGAGTAGTCGTGGACAAACTCCGGGTGGCCCTGGAAGCACAGCACCTGGTCGCGGATGTGGTACGCCGCATTCGGGCAGAAATCGCTGGAGGCAATGACCGTGGCGCCTTCCGGCAGTTCGGTCACCTGGTCCTGGTGGCTGATCAGCAAGGTCAGCTCCGACACCTCAGGGTCCATCCACGGGGCGTGCGCCGCCAGCGAGTAGCGGTGAATGCCTACGCCCCAGCCCTTGTCGGCACGCTCGGCCTTGCCACCCAGGGTCAACGCCAGCAGCTGGTGGCCAAAACACACACCCAGCAATTTCTCGCCACGCGCGTAAAGCTTCAACAGGTAGGCCTTGAGCGTCTGGATCCAGGCATCGGTACCAAACGAGTCTGCCTTGCTGCCCGTGACCAGGTAGGCATCGAACACTTCGCTGTCGGCGGGGTAATCGCCGTTCATCACGTTGTACACACGAAACTCTGCGGCAATCGGCTGCCGCGAGAACAGCTGCTCGAACATCCTGCCGTAGCCCTGGTATTGCGCCGTCAATTCCGGCCGCAGAACATCGGTCTCAAGGATGCAGATGCGTAACGACATAGGATTAGTCCTGAACGACATGGGTGGGAATCTGCTGTAGAGCCTGACGCGAAAGGCACGTACAAGCAAGTAGGCGGCACTGACGAACGGTCACATTTTGTCGGCGCGCCGTGGATGGCTGCGCCACCGTCTAGCGAGAGCATGCTAGCGAGATGGCACATGGCCTCATAGCGATGAGGCCTCAAAATCTCGACAATTAGAACAAAGAGTTCTCGAACATGGATAACGCACGCCCTACTGTTGGTTGTATATCCACTAACAAAAGGCAGGCAGTAAAGGCGCCACACCACGCTACTGCGATCGACCCGAAGCGCGACAAGGAAGCCAACGGGTACTCAGGAATAACAACAAGAAGGCGGTCCGCCATGTTCAGACATTCGAAAATACGCCAAGCCGGGCTTATTTTATTCGCCACCACATTGCTGCTGATCGTGCCGAACCTGACACGGTTGTTCGGCTGACTGCAGCAGTGGCGTCTACGGGCAGTGCGCAGGTAACCTGCTGGCCTCTCTGGTCGGAGTGTACCCATGCGCCATTGCCTTGCCCTGCTTGCGCTGCTGCTGAGCCTCCCACTGTCGGCGGCACAACTGCACCTTGAACTCGGCGCTACCCAGCGCCAGTGGAGCAGCGAAGAACTGCTCAGCCACCCGCAAGCGCAGACCATCCGCATCGAGCACGACGTAGCCTACAAGCGCCCCATGCAGTACCGGGCGGTGCCGTTGGCTGCGCTGTTGGCTGGCGTTACCGCCAGCGACCACCTGCAGGCGGTGGCGCTGGACGGTTTTGCCGCAGAAATGCCCGCTGCGCCGCTGTTGCAGAAAGGCCCGGCGCAGGCCTGGCTAGCCGTGGAAGACCCCAACCAACCTTGGCCACCGCTGGGTGCAGGCAAACCTGGCGCAGGGCCGTTCTACCTGGTGTGGACAGCAGCGCAGGCCGGCGGTATACGTCCGGAGCAATGGCCGTTCCAGATCGCCACCTTGCGCCAGCTCGCCCCGGTAGCCCAGCGGTACCCGGCACTGCTGCCCGACCCGACGCTACCCGCCGACAGCCCCGTACGCCAGGGCTTTGCCCTGTTCCAGCAAAACTGCATGGCCTGCCACCGCCTGAACGGTGCGGGGGATGCGCAGGTTGGGCCGGACTTGAATGTGCCGCACAACCCCACCGAATACTTTCAGCCGGGTTATTTGCGCATCTTGATCCGCGACCCGCAAAGCCTGCGGCAGTGGCCACAGGCGAAGATGCCGGGCTTTGCCGAAAGCGTGCTGAGCAACAAGGAACTGGATGCGCTGCTGGGCTATTTGCAGCATATGGCCAAGCGCAAGCGTTAGTGGCTGCTTAGGGTAAACCCGCCCCTGCCTGGCGCGGGTGTGCCTGAGATGATGGCCACGCAGGGCTGCTAGGCCGTGAGCCGCTCGTGCTTGACCCCCCAACCCTCCACCTCGCCGCCATAGGGCGTCACCAACTGCTCGAAGGCCTCTTCAAAGTCGCCAATCCCACAATAGGTGGCATACATGACCTTGCTCAGTTCCAGGTGCCAGCCACCGTCGCCCTCCTTCACCTGGGCATTGAGCGATTCGCCGCGAAACTGCCTGGCAGCACGGCGCGCCCCGGCTTCGTCGGGGAATACGGCATAGAACTCGATGGGGTGGATCTGGGTGAAGTCGAAACCGCCTGCTTTCATCTGGCGCAGGACGTTGCTGCTGATATCGTCGTTCTGGCTGCTCATGAAACGTCCTCCTGAATAATGCAATGGATAGACTTTCCGTGCTACTGCGCACCTGCCGGCAGCGGCCGGGCAGTACGAGCTGATGCAAGACGCGAATGTATGCGGTGCCAGCCCGCATATTAGGCGAGCACCTGCTGACAGCGTAGCGCCTGCCAAGGCACCACGCAAACGTGTGGGTTAGGGCTGTTCCTCAATGCTTTTGATCATTACGCCGCTGTGCTCACGCAGCCAGCGTGCAGTGGGGGAAATGCTGCGGTCCTGGAAGTCGTTGAGGTCCAGCTCGGCCATTACCGGAAACAGGTGAGAACGAATGGCCCTCGCCGCCTCCTCCTCGCTAGGACGATGCTCGGCTTTCAACACCAGAGTGGACGGTTCGCCCTTCTGGTCGGCAAAAATGACTTCCCACTCTTTCATCTAACGGACCCTCTGAGTCAAGGAACACAGGGTGTGTGTTACGCCTGAACAACTGACATTGGGGCAGGGAGAATGTTCAGTAGGATGAAAGCGGCAGGCGCCGAAACGTGGGGCCCCCATCGCGACCCAGGGCCGCCCGCAGGGGTAGCGCCAGCACGAAGCTGGCGCAGCCACTGTGGCAGCGGGTGACCCGCGAGCTTTTACTTCGGCGTGCCGTGCACCACACCGGCGGTGTTGTCCAGCAGGCTCTTGGTGGCAGTCTGGATGTACGCTTCAAGCTGCTTGAGCAATTGCGGCTGGTCGGGGCTTTCGATCAGCTCGGCCTTGAACTCGCTGCCCAACTGGTAGCGGTACATGCGCGGGGTCATGTCCTTGGACTCGATCAGAATGCGGTCGCCCTGTACCAGACCGACGATCTGTTCGCTGCCCGACGGCTTGATCATGCCCACGCCCTGGTCGCCCTCAGGCAGGTTGAGCAGGTCGCGCCCCCAGCACTGGTGGCGGGCCTTGCCACCCAGGCGGCCCATGATGGTCGGCACGATGTCGACCTGGGTGCCCACGGTGTGGTTGACCGCACCGAACTTCTCCTGAATGCCCGGGGCAATCAGCAGCAGCGGCACATTGAAACGGCCCAGGTCCAGCTCGGTGACCTGCTGGTGGTTGCCGAAACCGTGGTCGCCAACGATCACGAACAGGGTGTCCTTGAAGTACGGCTCTTTGCGCGCCTTCTCGAAGAACTGGCCCAGCGCCCAGTCCGAATAACGCATGGCGGTCAGGTGCTCGTCCAGGCGGCCCTGGCCGGTCACCTTCTCGACGGGCAGGTCTTTGGGCAGCGCATACGGGGTGTGGTTGGACAGGGTCTGCAGCAACGCATAGATCGGCTTCTTGCCGTCGTGCTTGGCCAGCTCCTCGTTGCCGCGGTCGAACATGTCCTGGTCGGACACGCCCCAGGTGGGGTCAGAGAACACCGGGTTGACGAAGTCGTTGCGGCCAATGAAGGTGGTCATGCCCTGGTTGCCGAAGAACCCGGACTGGTTGTCCCAGGCGAAGTCGCCGTTGTAGACGTAGACGTCGTCGTAGTCACGGGCGCTGAGCAGGGCTGGCAGGCCCGACAGCTTGTGGCCGCCTTCCGGGGTTTGCATCAGGTATTCGAAGCCCGGCAGGTTGGGGAAGCAGGCCATGGTGGCAAACATGCCCTGGTGGGTGTGCGTGCCGTTGGAGAAGAAGCGGTCGAACAGCAGGCCCTCTTTGGCCAGCTTGTCGAAGTACGGGGTGATGTTGTTCGGGCTACCCAGCGCACCGACCGAGTGGCCGGCAAAGCTTTCCATCAGGATCACCACCACGTTCTTGACCGGCAGGGTGCGCTCGGCCGGCGGCAGGAAGTCGCGGCGCACGGCAGCTTCGTCGGCATCGACCAGGGTGTCGTTCGGCGTCAGCAATTGCTTGCGCACGGTTTCGGTGGCCAGGCCCTGCTCCAGTACCGGCTTCCAGATGTTGGCGCGGTCTTCGCCGAAGCGGCTCTTGGCGGCGTCGATCAGGGTCAGGGTGCCGTTCAGGCCCAGCTGGTTGACGAAGTTGGAGTCGGTGGTGAACGCATCGCCCCAGCGCATCGGCGGGCCTTGGCGCAGCGTGCCACGGGCGGCGACCACGGCCACCAGCAAGACCACCATGAACACGGCCAGGCGGTTGTACCACGGCGCCACGCGTTGTGCGCCCTGGCCCCGGGTGATGCGGTCGATGCCCTTGAACAGCAGGCTCAGCAGCCAGGTGCCGAAAGCCCAGGCCAACAGGTAGCGCACCACCGGGAAGCCGTACCAGAGCATGCTCAGTACGGTTTTCGGGTCTTCCTTGATGTACTGGAAGACCAGGCCGTTGAGGCGCTGGTGGAACTCGCGGTAGAAGTCCATTTCCATCAGGCCAAGGAACATCACCACGCTGGAGGTGAGTGTCAGCCAGAAACGGAACACCCCTCGCCGGGCCATGGCCCAGGGGCTGAGCATGGCCAGCAACAGCGGAATGCTGAGGTACACCACCACCCGCAGGTCGAAGCGCAAGCCATTGATGAAGCCTTCGGCGACGGTGGAGTAAGGGGTATCGCCGACCATATCGCTGTTGTAGACCAACAGCGCCAGGCGCACGAGGCTGAGCATCAGCATGATCACCAGGCCGCTGAGCAGCGTGTAGGCCAGGTGGGATTTCAGGGTGGGCGAGAACGGTGCTCGCGCGCCCCGTTGCTTCAAGGCGTCCGTGTTAGCCATGAATGGGAAGGTCCTAGGATTGCGGGTTGCGAAGAGGGCGCTGGCACTGGGCCAACGCAGCATTGTGCGGGTGCGGATTCTGTTTAAACCAATGTGAAAATTTTGTCACGCGGGTGTTGCAGCTTTTGTCTGTTCCGGCCCTATCGCCGGCAAG
>NZ_DKJF01000064.1:5124-30693 GCF_002454615.1 Pseudomonas sp. UBA6699 | reverse complement strand
ACACCTATCAGCCCTGATGCGATCCCTGTGGGAGTTGGCTTGCCTGCGAATGGGCCGCGCAGCGGACCCGGCGATCTCAGCGTCGACCTGCCCAGCGCTGGCGCAACCACTCCAGGTCTTCCGGCCGGGTCACCTTGATGTTGTCGCTGCGCCCTTCGACCAGCCGCGGCGCCTGCCCGGACCATTCGATGGCAGAAGCTTCATCGGTTACGACGACATCCGACACCAGGCACTCGGCCAGCGCCCGGTGCAACGCCCCCAGGCGGAACATCTGCGGCGTGTAGGCCTGCCAGATGGTGCTGCGGTCAACGGTGGCGCTGACCCGGCCTTTGCCATCGGCACGTTTGAGCGTGTCGCGCGCCGGCACCGCCAGCAGGCCACCCACCGGGTCATCCGCCAACTCCGCCAGCAGCTTGTCCAGGTCGCTACGCGCCAGGTTGGGCCGCGCAGCATCGTGCACCAGCACCCAGTCGCTGTCCGCCGCCCCTTGGGCATGCAGCAGCAGCAAGGCATTGAGTACCGAATCGGCGCGCTCGCGCCCGCCCGCCGCGCGCTGGATACGCGGGTCGCTGGCACAGCCCAGGGCAGGCCAGTAAGGGTCGTGTTCGGCAATGCTGACCACCACGCCGTTAAGCGTCGGGTGGCCAAGAAAACAGTCGAGGCTGTGCTCGAGAAGGGTCTGCCCTGCCAGCTCCAGATACTGCTTGGGGCGGTCGGCAGCCATGCGGGCGCCTACGCCCGCCGCTGGAATCACGGCCCAGAAGGCCGGTAAGGTATCGATCATTTCTGTGGCAACTGGAAGAGGGTTTCACCCTCCTTGACCATCCCCAATTCATGGCGAGCCCGCTCTTCAACGGTCTCCATGCCTTTTTTCAGCTCCAGCACTTCAGCATCGAGCACGCGATTACGCTCCAGCAGGCGCTCGTTTTCGGCGTGCTGCTCAGCGATCTGCTGCTTCAGCTCGGTCACTTGCGCCAGGCTGCCATTGCCGACCCACAGACGATACTGCAGGCCACCCAGCAGCAGGAGCAGAATAAGGAACACCCAATAGGGACTGCGCATCACGTTATCCAGGTCAAAAAGGCTGCCGCGCATTTTACGGGAGCTCGAATAGCACGAAGCCTGGCCGAGGCCAGGCTTCGTTGACAGAAACCCGTTGGGAAGAAGGAAAGTTCAGTAAGAACGTTCCTACAACTCCGGCTGCTGCCTTTTTACCATCTCTTGCTTAGCCGCGAAACTCGGCACGACCACGGTAAACCGCTTTGGCGCCCAGTTGCTCTTCGATACGCAGCAGTTGGTTGTACTTGGATACGCGGTCGGAACGGCACAGCGAACCGGTCTTGATCTGGCCCGCAGCGGTACCTACGGCCAGGTCGGCAATGGTCGAGTCTTCGGTTTCACCGGAACGGTGCGAAATCACCGCGGTGTAGCCGGCAGCCTTGGCCATCTGGATGGCTTCGAGGGTTTCGGTCAGCGAGCCGATCTGGTTGAACTTGATCAGGATCGAGTTACCGATGCCCTTCTCGATGCCTTCCTTGAGGATCTTGGTGTTGGTCACGAACAGGTCGTCGCCAACCAGCTGAACCTTTTCACCGATCTTGTCAGTGAGGATTTTCCAGCCAGCCCAGTCCGACTCGTCCAGGCCATCTTCGATGGAGATGATCGGGAAGCGCTCGGTCAGGCCTTTGAGGTAGTCTGCGAAACCTTCGGCATCGAAGGACTTGCCTTCGCCGGACAGGCTGTACTTCCCGTCTTCGTAGAATTCGGAAGCGGCGCAGTCCAGTGCCAGGGTCACGTCGGTGCCCAGTTTATAGCCGGCTTTTTCGACGGCTTCGGCGATTGCACCCAAGGCATCTTCGTTGGAGGCCAGGTTAGGGGCGAAGCCACCTTCGTCACCCACGGCAGTGTTCAGGCCACGGGCCTTGAGCACAGCCTTGAGGTGGTGGAAGATTTCGGTGCCCATGCGCAGGCCGTCGGAGAAGGTCTTGGCGCCAACCGGCTGAACCATGAACTCCTGGATGTCGACGTTGTTGTCGGCGTGCTCGCCGCCGTTGATGATGTTCATCATCGGAACCGGCATGGAGTACTGGCCTGGGGTGCCGTTCAGGTTGGCGATGTGCGCGTACAGCGGCAGGTCCTGGTCCTGGGCAGCGGCCTTGGCGGCAGCCAGGGAAACAGCCAGGATGGCGTTGGCGCCCAGCTTGGCCTTGTTCTCGGTACCGTCCAGCTCGATCATGGCGCGGTCCAGGGCCTTCTGGTCAGCCGGGTCCTTGCCCAGCAGCAGGTCGCGGATAGGGCCGTTGATGTTGGCGACAGCCTTCAGCACGCCCTTGCCCAGGTAACGGCTCTTGTCGCCATCACGCAGCTCCAGCGCTTCGCGCGAGCCGGTGGAAGCACCGGACGGCGCGCAAGCGCTGCCGATGATGCCGTTGTCGAGCAGTACATCGGCTTCCACGGTGGGGTTGCCACGCGAGTCGAGAACTTCACGACCTTTGATGTCGACGATTTTTGCCATTGTTGTAAGCACTCCAGAATTGACGAAAACAACGCAGCTTTAGGGAATTCTTGCCTTTCACCAGGCAGGGACGCAGCAGGCAGGCCTGGCAAAAGCAACCCCTGACCGAGTGGTCAGGGGTAGATCGGGGCGTACTTTACCCGAGAAATGAGCCTCGCGCGGACTTAACCGTCGGAAAACTCACCAAAGACCCGAAAAAATCAGGCCTTGTTCTTCTGCGCCAGGGCCGCCTTGACGAAGCCGCTGAACAGCGGATGACCGTCACGCGGGGTGGAGGTGAACTCCGGGTGGAACTGGCAGGCAACGAACCATGGGTGGTCCTTGGACTCGACCACTTCGACCAGCGCGCCGTCTTCGGAACGGCCGGAAACCACCAGGCCGGCGTCAACCAGCTGTGGCAGCAGGTTGTTGTTGACCTCGTAACGGTGGCGGTGGCGCTCGGTGATCACGTCCTTGCCATAGCAATCGTGCACCTTGGAGCCGGCCGCCAGTTGGCAGTCCTGTGCACCCAGACGCATGGTGCCGCCCAGGTCGGAGGCCTCGTCACGGGTTTCGACCGCACCGGTGGCGTCGGCCCACTCGGTGATCAGGCCGACGACCGGGTGGCCGCTGTTGCGGTCGAACTCGGTGGAGTTGGCGTCTTTCCAGCCCATGACGTTACGGGCGAATTCGATCACCGCGACCTGCATGCCCAGGCAGATGCCCAGGTACGGCACCTTGTTCTCACGGGCATATTGAACCGCAGTGATCTTGCCTTCCACGCCGCGCAGGCCGAAACCGCCGGGGACCAGGATGGCATCGGCACCCTCGAGCAGGCTGGTGCCCTGGTTCTCGATGTCTTCCGAGTCGATGTAGCGCAGGTTGACCTTGGTACGGTTGGTGATACCGGCGTGGCTCATCGCTTCGATCAGCGACTTGTACGCATCCAGCAGTTCCATGTACTTGCCGACCATGGCGATGGTCACTTCGTGCTCAGGGTTGAGCTTGGCATCGACCACCTTGTCCCACTCGGACAGGTCGGCACCGTTGCATTGCAGGCCGAAGCGCTCGACGACGAAGTCGTCCAGGCCCTGTGCGTGCAGCACACCCGGGATCTTGTAGATGGTGTCGACGTCTTCCAGCGAAATCACCGCACGCTCTTCAACGTTGGTGAACAGCGCGATCTTGCGGCGCGAGGAAGCATCGACCGGGTGGTCGGAACGGCAGATCAGCACGTCTGGCTGCAGGCCGATGGAGCGCAGTTCCTTGACCGAGTGCTGGGTCGGCTTGGTCTTGGTTTCGCCAGCAGTGGCAATGTACGGGACCAGGGTCAGGTGCATCAGCATCGCGCGCTTGGAACCCACTTCGACGCGCAACTGGCGAATGGCCTCGAGGAATGGCTGCGACTCGATGTCGCCCACGGTACCGCCGATTTCCACCAGGGCCACGTCGGCGTCGCCAGCACCCTTGATGATGCGGCGCTTGATTTCGTCGGTGATGTGCGGAATGACCTGGATGGTCGCGCCCAGGTAATCACCACGGCGCTCTTTGCGCAGCACGTGCTCGTAGATACGGCCGGTGGTGAAGTTGTTGTTCTGGGTCATGGTGGTGCGGATGAACCGCTCGTAGTGGCCCAGGTCGAGGTCGGTCTCGGCGCCATCGTGGGTGACGAACACTTCACCATGCTGGAACGGGCTCATCGTGCCCGGGTCGACGTTGATGTACGGATCCAGCTTGAGCATGGTGACCTTCAGGCCCCGCGCTTCCAGGATGGCCGCCAGGGAAGCCGAGGCAATGCCTTTCCCCAATGAAGAAACAACACCGCCCGTGACGAATATGTAGCGCGTCATGAAAAACCCTAGAAGTCTGCGTTAAGGCGGCCAGCGCCGCCGGAGAAAGCGAAGGAAGGCCGAAGCCCCCGATCACCTGCGTCAATCACAGTGCATCTCGAACAACTGCCGCGTCTGTACAGACCAGGGGTATCCCCGGCATGGAGCTCGCTCGTCATTTCAGAATCAGCCCAGCAAAAAACTGCTTGGTAATCGGCAACTCCTGTGTTTTCGCGGAACCCACAGAAGCTGTATCAAGAAGGGAGGGTAGTCTACCCGAATGTACCCTTCAGCTCAAACCTTGCGCGTTCGTCGGTAACTGCCAGTGCAACTGCCAACCCGCCTGCCCCAGCCCGGGCAAATTGGCCACTGCCAGCAGGCGTTCGCCCTGGTACAGCAAGGGCAGGCGCGCACGCAGGAAATGCGGCACCTGCTGCTCGTTGAGCAGGCGTTTGAGGTCGCGCCGGCCGCGCCCGGGCACCTCCAGTATTTCGCCGCCCTGGCGGTAGCCAACCCGCAGCCCGCCAACCCCGGCTGCACCAACAAGCCGCACGTTACCGTTGCCCGGCAGTGGCAACGGCACACCTGGATCCGGCCAGGCCAGCTGACCGGCGGCTGGCTGCAGCCAGTCGCCACTCAGCCACCAGATGCGCCCTTGGCTACGCTGCAACTGCCCGTCGGTCAGCCGCCACACCGGCTGGGCATCGGCGGCGGCATCGCGCAGGTCTGCCCAACCCGCCCAATGGCGGGTATCGGGCAGCCGCGTGCGTTGGCTCAGCCAGTACTGCAAGGCGTTGCGCTGGCGCGCCGGCGACAGCGCCACCAGGCTAGCCAGGTCGAGGGAGGCCAGCCCCGGCCAGGCGGCAGGCGCCCCCTGCTGCGCGGTCACCAGATCGCCCTGGGCCAGTTCGTCGAGCAGGCCAAGCGCCTCGCCCAGATGCTCGGCGGCACGGGCGAAATTCTGGCCAACCTGTGGCCAGCGCTGCTGCAACTGCGGCATCACCTCCCGGCGCAGAAAGTTGCGGGCAAAACGGGTGTCAGCGTTGGAAGGGTCGTCGATCCAGGCGAGCCCGCGGGCCTGCGCATAGGCCTGCAACTGCTGCCGGGCACAGCCCAGCAACGGCCTGACCAGGCTGCCCTGCCCTAGCGGCCGCTGCCACGGCATGGCCGCCAGGCCACGCAAACCGGCACCGCGCAGCAAGCGCAACAGCAGGGTTTCAGCCTGGTCGTCACAGTGCTGGCCGGTGAACAGAATGTCGCCCGGACCGAGGGTTTGCTGGAAAGCCGCATAGCGGGCGTCGCGGGCCGCCTGTTCCAGGCTGGCGCCGGGGCTGACCTGAACGTGGATTACCTCAAGTGCGATGCCGAGGTTGGCGCAGACGGCCTGGCAATGGGCGGGCCAGGCGTCGGCGGCGGCTTGCAGGCCATGGTGGACATGAACCGCACGCAAGGGCGGCGCTGCGTGGCTGCGAGCGTAGTCGGCCAGCAGGTGCAGGAGGACGGTAGAGTCGAGGCCGCCGGAGAAGGCGATGTACCAGGTGGGGGCGTTGCGCCAGGGGGTGAGGTTGATCATGAAGGCCTCACATGGCTTGAGATCGCCGGGGGTGCTTTGCACCCCATTCGCCGGCAAGCCAGGTCCCACACCATGAGAGCGCGGGCCTGCCGGCGAATGGGGCGCAAAGCGGCCCCCGGATCACATCACGGAATCAGAGCCCGTAGCTCATCAGGCGCTCGTAACGACGGGCCAGCAGCGCGTCATTGTCGAACTTGCCGAGCATGTCCAGCTGCTGCACCAGGTCAGCGCGGATGCTTTCCGACATCGCAGCCGGGTCACGGTGAGCGCCGCCCAGCGGCTCCTGGATGACCTTGTCGACGATGTTCAGGCTCTTCAGACGCTCGGCGGTAATGCCCATGGCTTCGGCAGCATCGGCAGCCTTGTCGGCGGTCTTCCACAGGATCGAGGCGCAACCTTCTGGCGAGATCACCGAATAGGTGGAGTACTGCAGCATGTTCAGCTGGTCGCAGACACCAATGGCCAGTGCACCGCCCGACCCACCTTCACCGATCACGGTGGCGATGATCGGGGTTTTCAGGCGCGCCATCACCCGCAGGTTCCAGGCGATGGCTTCGCTCTGGTTGCGCTCTTCGGCGTCGATGCCCGGGTAGGCACCCGGGGTGTCGATGAAGGTCAGGATCGGCATCTTGAAGCGCTCGGCCATTTCCATCAGGCGGCAGGCCTTGCGGTAACCTTCAGGGCGCGGCATACCGAAGTTGCGGCGCACCTTTTCGCGTACTTCGCGGCCTTTCTGGTGGCCGATGACCATGACCGGCTTGCCATCCAGGCGCGCAGTGCCGCCGACGATGGCAGCGTCATCGGAGAAGTGGCGATCGCCGTGCAGCTCTTCGAACTCGGTGAAGATGTGTTCCAGGTAGTCCAGGGTGTAGGGACGACGTGGGTGACGCGCCAGGCGTGCAATCTGCCAGCTGGTCAGGTTGCCGAAGATGCTTTCGGTCAGGGTGTTGCTCTTGTCTTGCAGACGGGCAATTTCATCGCTGATGTTCAGCGAATTGTCGTTACCCACCAGGCGCAGGCCTTCGATCTTGGCTTGCAGGTCGGCAATCGGCTGTTCGAAATCGAGAAAATTCGGGTTCATAGTCATCCGTCTTGGGTCTACGGCCAGGCGGCCGGCCGGTTGATCCGTTTGGCGCCATACCTTAAGGGATCAGGCGCATTCAGGTCGAGATTAAATTTTTGTCGGTTCAACGATATTGCAGGAAGACGTTCTCACGTCCGAACTGGTCACGCAGTGCCTGAATCAGCCCATCGGCAGGGTCGATCGCCCACTGCTCGCCAAACTGCAACATGGCCTTGGCGTCACTGCCGGTGTACTCCAGCGTGATCGGGCAGGCACCGCGGTGGCGGGTGATCAGTTCGCCCAGCCATTTCAGCCGGTCGCCCTTCAAGGCTTCGTGCGCCACCTTCAGGCGCAGGCTTTCGGCCAGCTTGGTGCGCGCGTCTTCCATGGTCATGACCTGCTTGACCCGCAGGCGCAAGCCACCGGAGAAGTCGTCATTGCTGACCTCCCCTTCGACCACCACCATGGCGTCGGCCTGCAGCAACGACTGCGCCGCGATATAGGCGTCGGCGAACAACGAGGCCTCGATCCGCCCGGAGCGGTCATCCAGGGTGACGAAGCCCATCTTGTCACCCTTCTTGTTCTTCATCACCCGCAGCGCAATGATCATGCCGGCGATGGTCTGGGTTTCACGCGACGGTTTGAGGTCGATGATGCGCTGGCGGGCGAAGCGGCGAATCTCGGTTTCGTACTCGTCGATCGGGTGGCCGGTCAGGTACAGCCCCAAGGTGTCCTTTTCGCCTTTCAGGCGTTCCTTCAGGGTCAGCTCGCGCACCTTGCGGTGGTTGGCGTAAACATCGACATCCGCCGCGTCGAACATGCCCCCGAACAAGTCGACATGGCCACTGTCCGCGGTATGCGCGGCCTGCTCGGCGGCCTTGATGGCCTCACCCAGTGCCGAAAGCAAGGTCGCCCGGTTGATGTCGATATGGGCATGGTAGGCCTTGATTTCGTCATGGAAATGCGGGCCCAACCGGTCCAGCGCGCCACTGCGCACCAGCGCATCGAGGGTGCGCTTGTTGACCCGTTTGAGGTCGATGCGCTCACAGAAGTCGAACAGGTCCTTGAACGGCCCGCCCTGGGCACGGGCTTCGACGATGGCCTCTACCGGGCCTTCGCCGACGCCCTTGATGGCGCCCAGGCCGTAGACGATACGGCCGTCGTCGTTCACGGTGAACTTGAAATCGGAGAAGTTCACGTCCGGCGCATCCAAGCGCAGCTTCATGCTGCGCACCTCCTCCACCAGCACCACTACCTTGTCGGTGTTGTGCATGTCCGCCGACAGCACCGCCGCCATGAACGGTGCCGGGTAGTGGGTTTTCAGCCAGGCAGTCTGGTACGACACCAGGCCGTAGGCCGCGGAGTGGGATTTGTTGAAGCCGTAACCGGCGAACTTCTCTACCAGGTCGAAGATGTTGCCTGCCAGGTCCGCATCGATATTGTTGGCCACGCAGCCTTCGATGAAACCACCGCGCTGCTTGGCCATTTCCTCGGGCTTTTTCTTGCCCATGGCCCGGCGCAGCATGTCGGCGCCACCGAGGGTGTAGCCGGCCATCACCTGGGCAATCTGCATCACCTGCTCCTGGTACAGGATGATGCCGTAGGTGGGGGCCAGCACTGGCTTGAGGCCGTCGTACTGGTAGTCGGAGTGCGGGTAGGCCAGCTCGGCACGGCCGTGCTTGCGGTTGATGAAGTCGTCCACCATGCCCGATTGCAGCGGGCCGGGGCGGAACAGTGCCACCAGTGCGATGAGGTCTTCCAGGCAGTCGGGCTTGAGCTTCTTGATCAGCTCCTTCATGCCACGCGATTCAAGCTGGAATACCGCCGTGGTTTCGGCCTTCTGCAACAGCTCGTAGGTTTTGCGGTCGTCCAGCGGGATGAAGTCGATATTCACGTCGGGCAGGTTTTTCTTGGCCTGCTCGCGGTTGATGATCTCCATGGCCCACTTGATGATGGTCAGGGTACGCAGGCCAAGGAAGTCGAACTTCACCAGCCCCGCCGCCTCGACGTCATCCTTGTCGAACTGGGTTACCAGGCCGCCGCCTTCTTCGTCACAGGCGATCGGTGAGAAGTCGGTGAGCTTGGTCGGGGCGATCACCACGCCACCAGCGTGCTTGCCGGTACCCCGGGTCACACCTTCGAGCTTCAGCGCCATGTCCCAGATTTCGCGGGCGTCCTCGTCACCCTTGAGGAAGTCACGCAGGATCTCTTCCTGCTCGTAGGCCTTCTCCAGGGTCATGCCCACTTCGAACGGAATCATCTTCGACAGGCGGTCGGCCAGGCCGTAGGACTTGCCCTGAACCCGTGCCACGTCACGCACCACCGCCTTGGCAGCCATGGTGCCGAAGGTGATGATCTGGCTGACCGCGTTGCGGCCATAAGCCTCGGCCACATAGTCGATCACCCGGTCACGGCCATCCATGCAGAAGTCGACGTCGAAGTCGGGCATGGAAATACGTTCAGGGTTGAGGAAGCGCTCGAACAGCAGGTCATAGGCCAGCGGGTCGAGGTCGGTGATCTTCAGCACATAGGCCACCAGCGAACCTGCGCCCGAACCACGGCCAGGGCCTACCGGCACGTCGTTGTTCTTGGCCCACTTGATGAAGTCCATCACGATCAGGAAGTAACCGGGGAAGCCCATCTGGATGATGATGTCCAGTTCGAACTTCAGCCGGTCAAGGTAAACCTGGCGCTTCTCTTCGTAATTGGGCGTGGTCTCCTTCGGCCACAGGACCGCCAGGCGCTCTTCCAGGCCCTCGTGGGACACGTGCCGCAGGTAGTCGTCGATGCCCATGCCGTTGGGCGTGGGGAAGTCGGGCAGGAAGTACTTGCCCAACTGCACCTGGATGTTGCAACGCTTGGCGATTTCGACGGTGTTGGCGATGGCATCGGGCAGGTCGCTGAACAGCTCGGCCATTTCCTCGGACGACTTGAGGTACTGCTGGTCGCTGTAGCAACGCGGCCGGCGGGGGTCGTCGAGGGTCCAGCCTTCACCGATGCAAACCCGGGTTTCATGGGCGTCGAAATCGGACTGCTTGATGAAACGCACGTCGTTGGTGGCCACCAGCGGCGCGCCGAGCCTGTCGGCCAGGGCCACGGCAGCATGCACATATTCCTCGTCGCGGGCGCGGTTGGTGCGCTGCACTTCTACGTAGAAGCGCTCGGGGAACATGCCCATCCAGTCTTGCAGCAGGGCCTGGGCTTCGTCGTCACGGCCGGCCAGCAGGGCCATGCCGATGTCACCTTCCTTGCCGGCCGACAAGGCGATCAGGCCTTCGCTGGCCGGCGCGATCCATTCACGCTGCAGGATCACCAGGCCGTTGCGCTGGCCGTCGGTCCAGCCGCGCGAGATCAGCTCGGTGAGGTTGCGATAGCCCTTGGGGTTCATGGCCAGCAGGCAGATGCGCGACAGCGGCGCTTCCGGGTCGGCGCCGGCCAGCCACAGGTCTGCACCACAGATCGGTTTGATGCCGGCGCCCATGGCCGTCTTGTAGAACTTCACCAGCGCGCACATGTTGCTCTGGTCGGTGATGGCCACTGCTGGCATGTTCATCCCGGCCAGCGCCTTGGCCAGCGGCTTGATCCGCACCAGGCCGTCAACCAGCGAGAATTCAGAGTGGACGCGCAGGTGAACGAAGGGAACCGACATGGGAGATCCTGTAGCAGTGCTGAACGACAAGGGCGGGATTGTAGCTTAATTGCGCGGGGGTTTTGGGGCTGCGTGTAGGAGCGGGTTTACCCGCGAACCAGGCGACGCGGTGCACGGCACCGGCTGTGCCGGTGTTCGCGGCTAAAGCGCCTGCAAGGGCCCCGGATAACGGCCCATTGGTCAGACCAGCGAACCGATGACGCCCTCACGCGCGTCCCAGGCGGCCCGCACCGGTGCGAACGAACGCCGATGAATGGGCGTAGGCCCAAGCCGGGCCAAGGCCTCCAGATGTACCGGCGTGGGGTAGCCCTTGTGCCCGCCGATACCGTAACCGGGGTAGATCAGCTCGAACGCGCTCATTTCACGGTCACGGCTGACCTTGGCCAGAATCGAGGCTGCCGCAATCGCCGGGACCTGGCTATCGCCCTTGACCACCGGCGCTGCCGGCACGGCCAGTTTCGGGCAGCGGTTGCCGTCGATCAGCGCAAGCTTCGGTGTAACGTGCAGGCCTTCGACCGCGCGCTGCATGGCCAGCATGGTGGCCTGCAGGATATTGAGCCGGTCGATTTCCTCGACCTCGGCACGGGCGATGCAAAAGCTCAGGGCCTTTTCGCAAATCTCGTCGAAAAGAGCCTCGCGCTTGGCTTGCGTGAGTTTTTTCGAATCGTTCAGGCCGAGAATCGGCCGGGTTGGGTCGAGGATCACCGCTGCCGTTACCACCGCACCGCACAGCGGGCCACGGCCCACTTCGTCAACGCCGGCGACCAGGTCTTCGACCAGGTTGAAGTCCAGTCCAAATTGCATGTCAGCGGTCCTTGAGCAGGGCCAGCACCGCCTCGGCCGCCTGATTGGAGGCGTCGCGGCGCAGGGTGCGGTGAATTTCGTCGAAACGTTCGGTCTGCCGGCTCCCATCGCGCAACAACGGTACCAGGGTATTGGCCAACGCCTCGCTGGTGGCAGCGTCCTGCAGCAGTTCAGGTACCAGCTCACGCTGCGCCAACAGGTTTGGCAACGACACGTAGGGGCTTTTCACCAGCCGCTTGAGAATCCAGTAGGTCAGCGGCGCCAGGCGGTAAGCCACCACCATCGGCCGCTTGTACAGCAAGGCTTCGAGGGTGGCGGTACCCGAAGCGATCAACACCGCATCGCAGGCGGCCAGGGCCTGGTGCGACTGGCCATCGAGCAGCATCAGCGGCAACTGCCGCCCTTCGAGCATCTGCTCGACCTGAGCGCGCCGCGCTGCATTGGCACACGGCAGTACGAAGCGCACGCCCGGTACGTGGTGGCACAGGCGCTCGGCAGCATCGAGGAACAACGCCCCCAGGCGGCCAACCTCGCCGCCGCGGCTGCCCGGCATCAGGGCCACCACCGGGCCCTCGCCCAGGCCCAGTGTGGCACGCGCAGCTGCGCGGTCGGCCTGCAGCGGGATGGTGTCGGCCAGCGGGTGGCCGACAAAGCGCACCGGCACGCCCTGCTCTTCATAGAACCGCGCCTCGAACGGCAGCAGGGTCAGCATCAGGTCGCAGCCTTCGCGGATCTTCAGCACCCGCTTCTGCCGCCAGGCCCAGACCGACGGGCTGACATAGTGCACAGTCTTGATCCCGGCCTGCCGCAGTTTCAGCTCGATGTTGAGGGTAAAGTCAGGCGCATCGATACCGATGAACACATCCGGCTTTTCATCGATCAGGGTCTGGATCAGCAGTTTGCGCCGCTTGAGCAGCTCGCGCAGGCGCCCCAGCACCTCCACCAGGCCCATGACCGCCAGGCGTTCCATCGGGAAATAGGATTGCAGGCCTTCGGCTTCCATCAAAGGGCCGCCCACCCCGATAAAGCGTATGTCGGGGTGGCGCTCCCTGAGGGCACGCATCAGGCCTGAACCCAGAATATCGCCGCTGGCCTCACCGGCCACCAGCGCTACGCAAAGCCGGGCCATGTCAGCGGGTGATGCCGCGAGCGGAGTTCACGATCGACTGGCGGAACAGCTCGACCTCAGGGTGCAGCGCAGCAGGCTCGGCCAGCTCCTTGAGTGCGTCTTCGACGGTAAGGCCCTGACGATAGACAATCTTGTAGCAGCGGCGCAGCACGTGGATCACTTCGGCACTGAAACCGCGCCGGCGCATGCCCTCGAAGTTCATGCTACGGGCTTCGGCCGGGCTACCGAACACGGTCACGAAGGCCGGCACGTCCTTGCCGATCGCCGTACCCATGCCGGAAAACGCGTGGGCACCGATATGGCAGTACTGGTGCACCAGGGTGTAGCCGGACAGGATCGCCCAGTCGCCCACATGCACATGCCCGGCAAGGGCCGTGTTGTTGACCAGAATGCAGTGGTTACCGATGACGCTGTCGTGGCCGATGTGGGCATAGGCCATGATCAGGTTGTGGTCACCCAGGGTGGTTTCGGCACGGTCCTGAATGGTCCCACGGTGAATGGTCACCCCTTCGCGGATCACGTTGTGGTCGCCAATCACCAGGCGCGTCGGCTCACCCTTGTACTTGAGGTCCGGGGTGTCTTCGCCAATCGACGAAAACTGGAAGATACGGTTGTGCTTGCCGATGCGGGTCGGCCCCTTCAACACAACATGCGGGCCGATAACGGTGCCCTCCCCGACCTCGACATCGGGGCCCACGATCGACCAAGGGCCCACCTCGACACCGTCGGCGAGCTTGGCCGAGGGATCGATGATGGCCCGAGGATCAATCGAATTCATAGGGAGCGTTCCGCGCAGGTGATTTCTGCCGAGCACACCGGCTTGCCGTCGACCAGGGCGCGGCATTCGAACTTCCAGATCATGCTCTTGCGGCTGAGGAACTTGGCTTCCAGTACCAACTGGTCACCCGGCAGCACCGGCTGGCGGAAACGCAGCTTGTCGGAGCCGACGAAGTAATACAGGGTGCCATCGGCAGGCTTGGCATCGAGCATCTTGAAACCCAGGATACCGGCCGCCTGGGCCATGGCTTCGATGATCAGGACGCCCGGCATGATCGGGTGCGCCGGGAAGTGGCCATTGAAGAACGGCTCGTTGATGCTGACATTCTTGTAGGCACGAATGCTCTGGGCCTCGTAGTCCAGCTCCGTCACGCGGTCCACCAGCAGGAACGGGTAACGGTGAGGCAGGTATTCGCGAATCTCGTTGATGTCCATCATTTCGGGGGGGAAGCCTGTAATAAGAATAGGGAGCGCAGGTGCTGACCGCACGCTCCTTTTGCAATCCAAAGAGGAGCCAGCTAGCGACTGTTCACTCTTGCTCAGGGAATGGTATCAGCCTTCTGATGCCGGCTGGCCACCTGAGGTCACGGTATCGACGCGTTTTTCCAGCTGCTGGAGGCGCTTGGCCATATCGTCCAGGTGGCGGATACGCGCGGCGCTCTTGCGCCAGTCAGCCAATGGCTGCATGGCCGTACCGGAAGAATAGGAGCCCGGCTCGGTGATCGAGCGGGTAACCATGGTCATTCCGGAAATGAATACGTTATCGCAAACATCAATGTGCCCCACCAGCCCCACGCCACCCGCCAGCATGCAGTGCTTGCCAATGCGCGTGCTGCCGGAAATACCGACACACGCAGCCATGGCGGTGTGGTCGCCGATCTGCACGTTGTGGGCGATCTGGATCTGGTTATCCAGCTTGACCCCATCGCCGATGCGCGTGTCCGACAGCGCGCCACGGTCGACCGCCGTGTTGACGCCGATTTCCACATCATCGCCGATGGTAACGCCGCCAATCTGGGCGATCTTGCGCCAGATGCCCTTCTCGTTGGCGAAGCCAAAGCCCTCGCCGCCGATCACCGCACCCGACTGAATGACCACGCGCTTGCCGATGGTGACGTCGTGATACAACGTGACCCTCGGTGCCAGCCAGCCGCCTTCACCCACCACGCAACGGGCACCAATGAAGCAATGTGCACCAATGCTCACGTTGGCGCCGATACGGGCGCCACTTTCGATGACCGCGAACGGCCCGATGCTGGCGCTGGCATCTACCTGGGCATCCTCGGCCACCACGGCGCTGGGATGGATTCCCGCCACAGCCTTGGGTTTCGGATCGAACAGGTGGGAAATGCGCGCATAAGCCAGGTACGGGTCGGCCACGACCAGGGCATTGCCGGCAAAGCTTTCGGCGTCCGCGGCCTTGAGCAGCACCGCGCCGGCCTGGCAGTTATCCAGGTACTTGCGGTACTGCGGGTTGGCCAGGAAGGTCAACTGCCCGGGGCCAGCCTCTTGCAAGGTGGCCAGCCCGGTAATCTGCAGCGCCTCGGGCCCCTTCAGGGTGGCACCGAGGGCCTCGGCCAGCTGGCCTAGCGTCATGGTCACACTCATATCAACGGGCTTGGTTCATGCGCTCGATGACCTGGCGGGTGATGTCGTACTGAGGTTTGACATCGATGACCGCGCCACGCTCGAGAACCAGGTCGTAACCGCCTTTCTTGATCACTTCCTCGACAGCGCCATCCAGCTTCGGCTTCAGCTGCTTGAGCATGTCACGGTCGGCAACGGCCTTGGCTTCGTTCAGCTCCTTGGACTGGAACTGGAAGTCGCGGGCTTTTTGCTTGAACTCGAGCTCCAGGCGCTCACGCTCCTGCTGCTGCATCTTGTCGCCGCCCTTGATCAGGCGGTCCTGGATACCCTTGGCGCTGCTTTCCAGGCTTTTCAGCTTGGTCAGTTGCGGGCCGAATTTCTTCTCGGCATCCACCGCGTACTTCTTGGCGGCGTCCGATTCCAGCAGGGCCATCTGATAGTTCAGCACGGCAACCTTCATTTCGGCGAAAGCCGGGGTGGCGACCAGCGCCGCGGCCACTACGGCCAGTTGAGCCAATTTACGCACGATGCACTCCTGGATAAACCGTTGTCGTTAAGCAAGGGCCGACCTTAGAAGGTCTGGCCCAGAGAGAATTGGAACACCTGGGTATCGGCATCGTCCGGCTTCTTGACCGGCATTGCCAGGCTGAAGCTCAGCGGGCCCAGTGCAGTAATCCAGGTCACGCCCAGGCCGACCGAACTGGCCATGCCCGAGAAACCGACCTTCTCGCAATCAGGCTTCTTGCCGCAGTTGGTGTCGAACACGTTACCCACATCCCAGAACACGGAGGTGCGCAGCGAACGCTGGTCCTTGACGAACGGCAGCGGGAACAGGAGCTCGACGCCACCTTGTACCAGCACGTTGCCACCAAATGGCAGCGGGTCCTGATCCGGGTCCACCGCAGTACCATTCTTGCCGGTACTCGGGGTGCTGCGTGGCCCCAGGCTGCTGTCTTTGAAGCCGCGGACGGAGTTGAAGCCACCCGCGAAGTAGTTCTCGTAGAACGGCAGGCCGGAGGTGCTGCCATAACCATCACCATAGCCCAGCTCGGTGTGCAGGCGCAGGGTGTAGTCATTGTTGATCGGCTGGAACAGCTGGCCACGGTAGTCGAGCTTGTAGAACGACAGGTCGCTGCCTGGAATGGTCGATTCCAGGGTCAGGCTTTGCGAGTGACCGCGGGTCGCCAGCACACCTTTGTTCAAGGTCGACTCGGACCAGCCGATCGACGCCTTGAAGTTGAGGAAGTTGTCGCCTTCCTGATTGAGGAAGTCGAAGATCTCGTCGACGGTGTACTTGCCGGTCTTGATCTTGTCCTGCTGCACGCTCAGGCCGTAGGTCAGGCGCGAAGTTTCGCTGATCGGGTAGCCCAGGCTCACACCTGCACCGAGGCTGTCCACCGCATAGCTGGCCACGTCGACATCGAGGTCATCGTAGTTGGTGCTGCGGTAGAAGGCGTTGTAGCCCAGGCTCACGCCGTCGGCAGTGAAGTAGGGGTCCACGAAGCCAAAGTTGTAGCGGGTCTGGTATTCCGACCGGGTCAAGCCGATGGACACCTTGTTACCGGTGCCGAGGAAGTTGCTCTGGCTGATCGAACCACCCAGGATCAGGCCCGCGCTCTGGGCGAAACCGACGCTGGCGGTGATCGAACCGGAGGCTTGCTCCTCCACGCTGTAGTTGACGTCGACCTGGTCATCGGTGCCGGGCACCGGTGGGGTCTCGACGTTGACTTCCTTGAAGAAGCCCAGGCGCTCGAGGCGGGTCTTGGACTGGTCGATCAGGTAGGTCGACGCCCACCCGCCTTCCATCTGGCGCATTTCGCGACGCAGCACTTCGTCTTCGGTCTTGGTGTTACCGCGGTAGTTGATGCGGTTGACGTAGGCACGCTTGCCCGGGTCGACCACGAACATGATGTCTACCGTGTGGTCCTGTTCGTTCGGCTGTGGCACGCCGTTGACGTTGGCGAAGGTGTAGCCCTCGTTGCCCAGGCGGCGGGTGATCAGCTCGGACGTGGTGGTCATCACCTTGCGCGAGAATACCTGGCCAGGCTGCACCAGCAGCAGCGACTTGACCTGGTCTTCCGGCACCTTGAGGTCACCGGACAGCTTCACGTCGCGAACGGTGTACTTCTCGCCTTCGTTGATGTTGACGGTGATGTAGACGTGCTTCTTGTCTGGCGTGATCGACACCTGGGTCGAGGCGATGTCCATGTTGATGTAGCCGCGGTCCAGGTAGTAGGAACGCAGGCGCTCAAGGTCACCGGACAGCTTTTCGCGGGCGTACTTGTCGTCGTTCTTGAAGAACGACAGCCAGTTGGTGGTTTTCAGCTCGAACAACTGGCCCAGGGTATCGTCGTCGAACACGTTGTTGCCGACGATGTTGATGTGCTGGATGGCCGCGACCGTGCCTTCGTTGATCTTGATCTTCAGTGCCACGCGGTTGCGCGGCTGCGGCACCACCTCGGCGTCGACCTCGGCCGAGTAGCGGCCCTGGGCCACGTACTGGCGCTGCAGTTCGTTACGCACGCCTTCAAGGGTGGCACGCTGGAAGATCTCGCCTTCGGCCAGGCCGGATTGCTTCAGGCCTTTCATCAGGTCATCGGTGCTGATCGCCTTGTTGCCTTCGATCTCGATGCTCGACACCGACGGGCGCTCGACCACGTTGATGATCAGCACATTGCCATCGCGGTTCAACTGGATGTCCTGGAAGAACCCGGTCTTGAACAGGGAACGGGTCGAGTCCACCAGGCGGCGGTCATCAGCCTGGTCACCGACGTTCAGCGGCAAGGCACCGAACACGCTGCCGGCGGAAACCCGCTGCAGGCCGTTGACGCGAATATCGGAGATGGTGAAGGACTCGGCGTGAACTTCAGCGATCATCAGTGCGGACATGACCGCAGTTAGCAGCAGACGTTTCATGAAGTCCTTTTATTCCAACTGGCAATAAACAACCCGCCGTGAAAGAACGGCGGGTTCGCAATTGAGCGAAGCTTTATAGTCGACCCAGATCGTTGATCAGGGCGAGCAACATCACCCCTATGACCAAACTGATACCGATCTGGACCCCCCAACCTTGCACCCGATCCGACAGCGGACGACCGCGCGCCCACTCGACCAGATAAAACAGCAAATGCCCCCCATCGAGTACCGGGATGGGCAGCAGGTTAAGAACCCCCAGGCTTATGCTCAGGTAGGCGAGGAAATTCAGGAAATCCCCGATGCCGGACTGGGCTGAAGCGCCCGCCACTTTAGCAATGGTTATCGGTCCACTCAAGTTTTTTACCGAGAGCTCCCCGAACAGCATTTTCTTCAGCGATTCGAGGGTAAGGACACTCATGTTCCAGGTGCGTGACAAGCCCTCGCCCACCGCCTCCAGCGGGCCATAGCTGACTTCGCGAAGCATGCTGGCAGGCCATTCGCCACCTTTGACCCCGGCACCCAGGTACCCGGCAACGGCCTTGCCCTCGCCCTTGTGGGCCAGGACCACCGGCACGTCGAGGGCAGCACCGTCGCGCTCCACGCGGACCTCCACCTTGGCATCCGGCCGGGCACGTACACTGTCGACCACCTGCTGCCATTCGGTCACGGCAACGCCGTCGACCGCCAGCAGCTTGTCACCGCTCTTGAGGCCCGCAGCGGCAGCCGGCCCTTTCGGGTCGATCTCGGCCAGCACCGGCGCAATTGCCGGGCGCCATGGGTGCAGCCCAAGGGACTGGATCGGGTCTGGCTCATCGGCGCCCTTCAACCAGCTGTCCAGCTTGACCTGCAACTGGCGCTCGGCACTGGCGCCATCGTCGCGCACGCCAACCTGCAAGGTGCCGCTCTCGCCCAGGCGCCGCACCAGCTGCAGGTTGACCGCCGCCCAACCGCTGGTCGGCTTGCCGTCCACAGAGACGATTTCCTGACCTGCGGCCAGCCCGGCCGACGCCGCCAGGCTGCCGGCATCGACGCTACCAATGACCGGGCGAACCTGTTGGGTACCCAGCATCGCCAGCAGCCAGAAGAACAAGATTGCCAGCAGGAAATTGGCAATCGGGCCGGCCGCGACAATGGCGATACGCTGGCCTACCGGTTTGCGGTTGAACGACTGGCCGAGCAACGCCGGCGGCACATCACCTTCGCGCTCGTCGAGCATCTTCACGTAACCGCCCAGCGGGATCGCCGCCACGACGAACTCGGTGCCATGGCGGTCATGCCAGCGCAGCAACGGCGTGCCGAAGCCCACCGAAAAACGCAGCACCTTCACGCCACAGCGGCGCGCGACCCAGAAGTGGCCGAATTCATGAAAGGTCACCAGCACCCCCAGGGCCACGAGGGTGCCGATAATCATGTAGAGCGCTGTCATGTCCATCTCCGAATGATATTCAGCGGGGCGGGGCAATACCCTGCCCCCCACGCACCGTAGCGAGCCTGCATCAGCGGCCGTGGCGGCGCAGCCACTCCCGGGAAAGCTCCCGGGCCCGCTGGTCGGCGGCGAATACCGCGTCCAGGGAAGGCAGAGGCACCACAGGTTCCTGCTCGAGTACCTGTTCGATCATACCCGCGATCTCCGGGAAGCGAATACGCCGCTCGAGAAATGCTTGCACCGCCACTTCGTTGGCGGCATTGAGCACGGCAGGGGCACTGTTGCCGGCTTCGGCAGCCTGCCGCGCGAGGCGCAGGCAAGGGAAGCGTTGTTCGTCGGGCGCCTGGAAATCCAGACGGGCGACCGCGAACAGGTCCAGCGGCGCCACCCCGGAGTCGATCCGTTCGGGCCAGGCCAGGGCGTTGGCGATCGGGGTGCGCATGTCCGGGTTGCCCAGCTGGGCAAGGACCGAGCCATCCACGTAGTCGACCAGCGAGTGGATCACGCTCTGCGGGTGCACCACCACTTCGACCTTGGCCGGCGCAGCATCGAACAGCCAACAGGCTTCGATCAGTTCCAGCCCTTTATTCATCATGCTGGCCGAATCCACGGAGATCTTGCGCCCCATCGACCAGTTAGGGTGCGCACAGGCTTGCTCCGGGGTCACCCCCATCAGCGCTTCGACGGGCGTTTCACGGAACGGGCCACCGGAAGCCGTCAGCAGGATCCGCCGCACCCCCACCGCACTCAGGCCACGGGCATAGTCGCCAGGCATGCACTGGAAGATAGCGTTGTGCTCGCTGTCGATCGGCAGCAGCACAGCGCCATGGCGCCGCACGGCGTCCATGAACAGGGCCCCCGACATCACCAGCGCTTCCTTGTTGGCCAGCAGGACCTTCTTGCCCGCCTCGACAGCCGCCAAGGTGGGCCGCAAGCCGGCAGCCCCGACGATGGCCGCCATCACGGCGTCCACTTCGCTTGCCGACGCCACCTGGCACAGCCCGGCGTCGCCTTCGAGCACCTCGGTTGCACAACCGGCCGCCGCCAGACCTGCACGCAACCGCATGGCCGCTTCACTGCTCGGCACCACGGCGAACGCCGGGCGGTGGCGCACGCACAGGGCCAGCAGTTCGTCCACACGCGAATAGCCACTGAGGGCGAACGCCTGGTAGCGATCAGGGTGCCGGGCAATCACGTCCAGGGTGCTCAGGCCGATGGAGCCGGTGGCACCGAGCACGGTGATACGTTGCGGGCGAGTCACATGACACCCCATTCGGCAGCCCACAACAACACGGCAAAGATCGGGATCGCTGCCGTCAGGCTGTCGATGCGGTCGAGCACACCGCCGTGGCCGGGGAGCAGGTTGCTGCTGTCCTTGATGCCGGAGCGGCGCTTGAACATGCTCTCGGTCAGATCACCGACCACCGAGGCCATCACCAGCAGCGCAGCACCCAGCAGGCCGAGCAGCACCTGGCCGACGCCCCAGTCGCGGCTTATGCCCACACCGAGGGTGATCAACAAGCTGACCGCCAGCCCGCCATACACGCCTTCCCAGCTTTTGCCGGGGCTGACCTGCGGGGCCAGCTTGCGCTTGCCGAATGCACGGCCAGAGAAGTACGCGCCGATATCGGCAGCCCACACCAGCACCATGACCGAGAGAATCAGCCAGTTGCCCAGCGGCCAGTGCTTGAGCAGCACCAACCCCTGCCAGGCGGGCAGCAATACCAGCAGGCCGATCAGCAGCCGGCAGGCAGCACTGGCCCACAACTCGCTGCTGCGTGGATAGGTCAGCACCAGCCAGGTCGCCAACCCCCACCAGATCACTGCGGCGCCGAGCACCCAGGGGGCCAGCTCCGGCAGGATGTACAGCAGCATCAGCGCCCCGGCCACCACCAGGGCGTAGGCAATGCGCAGCGGCTGGGCCATCAGGCCGGCCAGGCGCGCCCACTCCCAGGCACCGAGGGTCACTACGAAGCCGATGAACAGGGCAAAATCCCCACCGTTGAGCAGGAAGAAACCACCCAGCGCAATCGGCAGCAGGATCAGCGCGGTAATGATGCGTTGTTTAAGCATTAAGCACGAGCTCCAGCCTCGACCTGCTCGCTGGTCTTACCAAAGCGGCGCTGGCGCGAAGCGAAATCGGCCAGGGCTTTACGCATGGCCTCGTGTTTGAAGTCCGGCCAGTACAGGTCGGAGAAATACAGCTCGGCATATGCCAGCTGCCACAGCAGGAAATTGCTGATGCGATGCTCGCCACCGGTGCGGATACACAGGTCCGGTAACGGCAGCTCACCGGTTGCCAGGCACGTCTGCAGCAGGCCAGGGGTAATGTCGTCCGGGCGCAGGTGCCCGGCTTGCACTTCCCGCGCCAGCCGTTGCGCGGCCTGGGCAATGTCCCACTGGCCGCCGTAGTTGGCAGCGATTTGCAGGATGAAGCGGTTGTTGCCGGCGGTCAGCGCCTCGGCCTCGCGCATGGCAGCCTGCAACTCCGGGTGGAACCGCGAGCGGTCACCGATGATGCGCAGGCTGATATTGTTTTCGTTGAGGCGCTTGGCCTCACGGCGCAGGGCCGAGAAGAACAGTTCCATCAGCGCACCGACTTCTTCGGCGGGGCGCTGCCAGTTTTCACTGGAGAAGGCGAACAGGGTCAGCACCTCGACCCCGGACTGGGCACAGACTTCGATGACCGCGCGAACGGCGTCGACACCCGCCTTGTGCCCGGCAACGCCGGGCAGCAGGCGTTTTTTTGCCCAGCGGTTGTTGCCGTCCATGATGATCGCGACATGACGCGGCACCGAGGACGGCACCGCTGGCTTGGTCTTTTCCATTAAAAAACCCCGGCCTCAGACGGCCATCAGGTCCTTTTCCTTGGCCTTGAAGGCAGCATCGACCTCGGCAACGAACTTGTCGGTCAGCTTCTGGATGTCATCAGCGGCGCGACGCTCTTCGTCTTCACTGATTTCCTTGTCCTTGGTCAGCTTCTTCAGGTCGGCCAGGGCGTCGCGGCGCACGTTGCGCACGGCTACCTTGGCGTCTTCGGCAACAGCGCTGGCCTGCTTGGTATAGCCCTTGCGGGTTTCCTCGGTCAGGGCCGGCATCGGCACGCGAATGGTGGTACCGGCGCTGGACGGGTTCAGGCCCAGGTCAGAGGTGAGGATGGCTTTTTCGATAGCCGCGCTGAGGTTCTTGTCGTGGGCGACGATCTTCAGCGTGCGGGCATCTTCGACGGTGATTGCAGCCACCTGGTTCAGCGGCATCTCGCTGCCCCAGGCAGTGACCCTGACGGTATCCAGGATGCTTGGGTGAGCGCGACCCGTACGGATGGCCGCCAGGTTGCGAGCCAGGGCCTCGAGAGACTTGGTCATGCGCTCCTGCGCGTCTTTCTTGATATCGTTGATCATTTCTGGACTTCCTCGATCAGAGTTCCTTCCGCGCCGCCATGCACGATGTTCAGCAGGGCGCCGGGCTTGTTCATGTTGAAGACGCGCAGCGGCATCTTGTGGTCGCGGCACAGGCAGATTGCCGTGAGATCCATTACCCCCAGCTTGCGATCCAGCACTTCATCGTAGGTCAGATGATCGAACTTCTCGGCATGCGGGTCCTTGAATGGATCTGCAGTGTATACACCATCGACCTTGGTTGCCTTCAATACCACGTCGGCATCGATTTCGATGGCGCGCAGGCAAGCGGCAGAGTCGGTGGTGAAGAACGGGTTGCCAGTACCGGCGGCGAAAATCACGACTTCCTTGGCGTTGAGGTGACGCATGGCTTTGCGACGGTCGTAATGATCGGTGACACCCACCATGGAGATCGCCGACATGACGATGGCAGTGATGTTCGCCCGCTCCAGCGCGTCGCGCATGGCCAGGGCATTCATCACGGTGGCCAGCATCCCCATGTGGTCGCCGGTAACACGGTCCATGCCGGCTGCACTGAGCGCCGCGCCACGGAACAGGTTGCCACCACCGATCACCAGGCCTACCTGAACACCGATGCCGACCAGTTGGCCGACCTCCAGCGCCATGCGATCCAGAACCTTGGGGTCGATCCCGAACTCTTCCGAGCCCATCAGGGCCTCGCCGCTAAGTTTGAGTAGAATGCGTTTATAGCGAGCCTGATGACCACTGCCCTGCTGAGCCATTGCGAATCTCTCCTGCGGCGTTTGTAAAATTCTTGCGGGCTGCTTGAGCCTGCTTGTAACTGTAACGTGACGCAACGATTGCGTCCGCGAGCAGCGGTTTCTGTAAACCGTTCCCGCTTTGACAAAGAGGCTGCGCGCGTGAGCGGGCAGCCTCTTTGGGGCGACAGACGGGGCTGTCTTACTGCTTGGCAGCAGCTACCTGAGCGGCAACTTCAGCAGCGAAGTCGTCGACTGGCTTCTCGATGCCCTCGCCTACTTTGAAGTAGGTGAAGGAAACGATTTCAGCACCGGCTTTCTTGGCCAGCTCGCCAACTTTGACTTCCGGGTTCATGACGAAAGCCTGCTCTTTCAGCGAGGCTTCAGCCTTGAACTTGGTGATACGGCCGTTGATCATGTTCTCAACGATGTTCTCTGGCTTGCCGGCGATCTTGTCAGCGTTCAGCTGCAGGAACACGCCCTTCTCACGCTCGATGGCCTCGGCGGAGATTTCCGACGAATCCAGGAACTCAGGGTTCGACGCAGCCACGTGCATGGCGATGTTCTTGGCCAGCTCGACGTCGCCGCCGTTCAGGACAACAACGGCACCGATCTTGTTGCCGTGCAGGTAGGCACCCACAACGTCACCCTCAACGCGCACCAGGCGGCGGATGTTGACGTTCTCGCCGCACTTGGCGACCAGGGCTTCACGAGCAGCTTCACGCGAAGCGATCAGCGGCGCAGCGTCGGTCAGCTTCTGGGCGAAGGCTTCTTCGAGGCTTTCAGCAACGAAGTTCTTGAAGTCGTCTTGCAGGGCCAGGAAGTCGGTCTGCGAGTTCACTTCCAGCAGAACGGCGGATTTACCGTCGGTCTTGACCGCGATAGCGCCTTCAGCAGCGACGTTGCCAGCCTTTTTGGCGGCCTTGATGGCGCCCGAGGCACGCATGTCGTCAATGGCTTTTTCGATGTCGCCGCCGGCCTTTTCCAGGGCCTTTTTGCAATCCATCATGCCTTCGCCGGTACGCTCGCGCAGTTCTTTGACCAGCGCTGCAGTAATTGCTGCCATTTCAAAATCCTCTTGGAAAGTTTTTCAACCATTCCACCCGTTGGTCACGGGCGTTAAATTCTGCAAATCCGCTGCTTGTGTTCCAGCAGGCCCATGATGCGGGGCCGATGCTGACAGCAGGATTTCAAGGTGGCAAAAAGGGGGCAGAGCCCCCTTTTCGCGTGCCAAGTAGACGCTAGCGCCTATTACTCAGCAGCAGGTGCAGCCGCTTCTTCAGCGTAGACTTCAGTGCCGCCGGCAACGTTGTTGCGGCCGCGGATGACAGCGTCAGCCATCGAAGTCATGTACAGCTCGATAGCGCGAATGGCGTCATCGTTACCTGGGATGATGTAGTCAACACCTTCCGGGCTGCTGTTGGTATCGACAACGCCGATAACCGGGATACCCAGTTTGTTGGCTTCGGTGATCGCGATGCGCTCGTGATCAACGTCGATAACGAACAGAGCGTCTGGCAGACCACCCATGTCCTTGATGCCGCCCAGGCTGCGATCCAGTTTTTCCAGGTCGCGGGAGCGCATCAGGGCTTCTTTCTTGGTCAGCTTGGCGAAAGTGCCATCTTCGGCCTGGGTTTCCAGGTCGCGCAGACGCTTGATCGAGGCGCGGATGGTTTTGTAGTTGGTCAGCATGCCGCCCAACCAACGGTGGTCAACGTATGGCGAACCGCAACGAGCAGCTTGCTCGGCGACGATCTTGCCGGCGGAACGCTTGGTGCCGACGAACAGGATCTTGTTCTTGCCCTGGGCCAGGCGCTCTACGAACGACAGAGCGTCGTTGAACATTGGCAGGGTTTTTTCCAGGTTGACGATGTGGATCTTGTTACGCGCGCCGAAAATGTACTTGCCCATTTTCGGGTTCCAGTAACGGGTCTGGTGGCCGAAGTGCACACCGGCCTTCAGCATATCGCGCATATTGACTTGGGACATGATAGTTCCTTGATAAGTCGGGTTGGGCCTCCACGTATCCCAATGACCAACCCGCGAATTCTGCAACTCGGGGCACCCAGGTCATCGTGTCGACACGTGTGTGGGTTAAATGCTGACGGGGTCGTGCCCGAAAGCGGCGCATGTTATACCACAGACCGCGGGCAAACGGAACCCGGTGGAAGCAGCTGCAAGCTGCAAGCAAAAGCAAAAGCAAAA
>NZ_DKJF01000064.1:0-5001 GCF_002454615.1 Pseudomonas sp. UBA6699 | reverse complement strand
AAAGCAAAAGCAAAAGCAAAAAGCAAAAAGCAGCCGACGCACGATCCGCTTCTTCTTGCCGCTTGCCGCTTGCCGCTTGCCACTTGCCACTTGCCACTTGCCACTTGCAGCTTGCAGCTTGCAGCTTGACGCTCTGATAGAATAAGCCCTTTCCCGTTTGTTCGCGCCGTGCACGGCGCCGTAGAGAGCCTGTAATGACCGTTACCATCAAGACCGCAGAAGACATCGAAAAGATGCGCATCGCTGGCCGCCTGGCTGCCGAAGTGCTGGAAATGATTGAGGAACACGTCAAGCCCGGCGTCACCACAGAAGCGCTGGACCGCCTGTGCCACGACTACATCGTCAATGTTCAGCAGGCCATCCCGGCGCCGCTCAACTACAAAGGCTACCCGAAGTCGATCTGCACCTCGATCAACCATGTGGTCTGCCACGGCATCCCCAATGACAAGCCGCTCAAGGACGGTGACACGCTGAACATCGACGTCACCGTGATCAAGGACGGCTACCACGGCGATACCAGCCGCATGTTCCATGTCGGCACCGTGCCGGCATGGGCCGAGCGCCTGTCCAAGGTGACCCAGGAATGCATGTACAAGGCCATTGAACTGGTCAAGCCAGGGTGCCGCCTGGGCGACATTGGTGAAGTGATCCAGAAGCACGCCGAAAAGAACGGCTTCTCGGTGGTGCGTGAATTCTGCGGCCACGGTATCGGCAAGGTGTTCCACGAAGAACCGCAGATCCTCCACTACGGCCGCGCAGGCACGGGCATGGAACTGAAGGAAGGCATGACCTTCACCATCGAACCCATGATCAACCAGGGCAAGGCCGACACCAAGGTGCTGGGCGACGGCTGGACCGCCATCACCAAGGACCGCAAGCTCTCGGCCCAGTGGGAGCACACCCTGGTGGTGACTGCGACCGGCTACGAGATCTTCACCCTGCGCAAGGACGATACGATCCCGCGCACCTCGGCCTGAGCCCGGCCAACCCACGACAGGAACGTGACGCGATGCCCCAGGTGGACCCCGAACTGTTCGACCGCGGCCAGTTCCAGGCGGAACTGGCCCTCAAGGCGAGCCCTATCGCCGCTTTCAAGAAAGCCATCCGCCTGGCCGGCGAGGTGCTCGACAAGCGTTTCCGCGCCGGCGGCGACATTCGCCCGCTGATCGAGGCCCGTGCCTGGCTGGTCGACAATATCCTGCAACAGGCCTGGAACCAGTTCGACTGGGGGGACCACAGCGGCATCGCCCTGGTTGCGGTGGGTGGCTACGGGCGCGGTGAACTGCACCCGCATTCGGACATCGACCTGCTGATCCTCCTGGGCGCTGCCGAGCATGAACAGTACCGCGACGCCATCGAACGGTTTCTGACCCTGCTGTGGGACATAGGCCTGGAAGTCGGCCAGAGCGTGCGTACCGTGGACGAGTGTGCCGAACAGGCCCGCGCCGACCTCACGGTGATCACCAACCTGATGGAAAGCCGCACCATCGCCGGCCCGGAGCCGTTGCGCCAACGCATGCTGGACGTGACCAGCACCGCGCACATGTGGCCGAGCAAGGAGTTCTTCCTGGCCAAGCGCGCCGAACTCAAGGCCCGCCACCACAAGTACAACGACACCGAGTACAACCTGGAACCCAACGTCAAAGGGTCCCCTGGCGGCCTGCGCGATATCCAGACCGTACTGTGGGTGGCGCGCCGCCAATACGGCACCTTGAACCTGCTCGCACTGGCTGGCGAAGGCTTCCTGCTGGAAAGCGAGAACGAACTGCTGGCCTCGTCGCAGGACTTTCTATGGAAGGTGCGTTACGCCCTGCACATGCTGGCCGGCCGCGCCGAAGACCGCCTGTTGTTCGACCACCAGCGCAGCCTGGCCGAACTGCTGGGCTACCACGACGAGAACCCCAAGCGGGCGATCGAGCAGTTCATGACCCAGTACTACCGGGTGGTGATGAGCATCAGCCAGCTGTGCGACCTGATCATCCAGCACTTCGAGGAGGTCATCCTCGCCGACGAGGACAGTGGCAGCACCCAGCCGCTGAATGCGCGCTTCCGCCTGCATGACGGCTATATCGAGGCCACCCGGCCGAACGTGTTCAAGCGCACGCCGTTCGCCATGCTGGAGATGTTCGTGCTGATGGCCCAGCACCCGGAAATCAAGGGTGTACGCGCCGATACCGTGCGCCTGCTGCGCGAACACCGGCACCTGATCGACGACACGTTCCGCACCGACATCCGCAATACCAGCCTGTTCATCGAGCTGTTCAAGTGCGAGATCGGCATACATCGCAACCTGCGCCGAATGAACCGCTACGGCATCCTGGGGCGTTACCTGCCCGAGTTCGGCCTGATCGTCGGGCAGATGCAGCACGACCTGTTCCACATCTATACCGTGGATGCGCACACCCTCAACCTCATCAAGCACCTGCGCAAGCTGCAGTACACACCGGTGTCCGAGAAGTTTCCGCTGGCCAGCAAGCTCATGGGGCGCCTGCCCAAACCCGAGCTGATCTACCTGGCCGGCCTGTACCACGACATCGGCAAGGGCCGCCACGGTGACCACTCGGAGCTCGGTGCAGTAGACGCGCAGAAGTTCTGCGAACGCCACCAACTGCCCGCGTGGGACAGCCGGCTGATCGTCTGGCTGGTGCTCAACCACCTGGTGATGTCTACCACCGCCCAGCGCAAGGACCTGTCCGACCCACAGGTGATCAACGACTTTGCCCTGCACGTGGGCGACGAAACGCGCCTGGACTACCTGTACGTGCTGACCGTGGCCGATATCAATGCCACCAACCCCAGCTTGTGGAACTCGTGGCGCGCCAGCCTGTTGCGCCAGCTTTACACCGAGACCAAGCGGGCCTTGCGCCGTGGCCTGGAAAACCCGCTGGACCGCGAAGAGCAGATTCGCCAAACCCAGTCTGCCGCCCTGGACATCCTGGTGCGCGAGGGCACCGACCCGGACGACGTCGAACAATTGTGGTCGCAGCTGGGCGATGACTACTTCCTCAAGCACACTGCGGCCGACGTAGCCTGGCACAGTGATGCGATCCTGCAGCAGCCCGCCGATGGCGGCCCGCTGGTGCTGATCAAGGAAACTACCCAGCGCGAGTTCGAGGGTGGCACGCAGATCTTCATCTACGCCCCGGACCAGCACGACTTCTTTGCGGTGACAGTAGCGGCCATGTCGCAGCTGAACCTGAACATTCACGACGCGCGAATCATCACCTCAAGCAGCCAGTTCACCCTCGACACCTACATCGTGCTGGACAACGACGGCGGCTCGATTGGCGACAACCCGCAACGGGTGCGGCAGATTCGCGACGGCCTGAGCGAAGCCTTGCGCAACCCCGAGAACTACCCGACCATCATTCAGCGCCGGGTGCCCCGCCAGCTCAAGCACTTCGACTTCCCGCCACAGGTGACCATCCTCAACGATGCCCAACGGCCGGTGACCATTCTGGAGATCACGGCCCCCGACCGCCCTGGCCTGCTGGCCCGGCTGGGGCGGATTTTCCTGGAGTTCGACCTGTCACTGCAGAACGCCAAGATCGCCACCCTCGGCGAACGGGTCGAAGACGTGTTCTTCATCACCGATGCCGACAACCAGCCGCTGTCCGACCCGCAACTGTGCAGCCGCCTGCAGGAAGCTATCGTGCAGCAGCTGCAGGCCGGCCAAGGCAGCGACACCAGCCCGAGCCGCCTGACCATTTAACGATTAGACGATTGACGAGACCTTGCGCCGATGAACCATGCCTTGACCCAGCTTCAGCCCTACCCGTTCGAGAAGCTCCGCGCCCTGCTGGGCGCCGTGAAGCCTGCGGCGGACAAACGCGCCATCGCCCTGTCGATCGGTGAGCCGAAGCACGAATCGCCGGCGTTCGTCGCCCAGGCCATGGCCGACAACCTCGACAAGCTGGCTGTCTATCCCAGCACCCTCGGCCTGCCGGCGCTGCGCCAGGCTATTGGCCAGTGGTGCGAGCAGCGGTTTGGCGTGCCCGCCGGCTGGCTCGACGCCGACCGTCATATCCTGCCGGTCAATGGCACCCGCGAGGCGCTGTTCGCCTTCACCCAGGCCGTGGTCAACCGCGCCGATGACGGCCTGGTGGTCAGCCCGAACCCGTTCTATCAGATCTATGAAGGCGCAGCCCTGCTGGCCGGTGCCACCCCACACTACCTGCCGTGCCTGGAGGCCAATGGCTTCAACCCGGACTTCGACGCCGTGCCGGCCGATGTCTGGCAGCGCTGCCAGATCCTGTTCCTGTGCTCGCCGGGCAACCCGACCGGGGCGCTGGTGCCCATGGACACCCTGAAAACGCTGATTGCCCTGGCCGACGAGCATGATTTCGTGATCGCCGCCGATGAGTGCTACAGCGAACTGTACTTCGACGAAGACGCCCCGCCGCCCGGCCTGTTGAGCGCTTGCGCGGAGCTGGGCCGCAGCGACTTCAAACGTTGCGTGGTCTTCCACAGCCTGTCCAAGCGCTCCAACCTGCCGGGCCTGCGCTCGGGCTTCGTTGCCGGCGACGCCGACATCATCAAGCCATTCCTGCTGTACCGTACCTATCACGGCTGCGCCATGCCGGTGCAAACCCAACTGGCGAGCATCGCCGCTTGGCAGGATGAAGCGCATGTGCGCGAAAACCGCGACCAGTACCGCGCCAAATACGATGCCGTGCTGGAGATCCTGCAGCCGGTACTGGACGTACAGCGCCCGGACGGCAGCTTCTACCTGTGGGCCAAGGTGCCTGGCGACGATGCCGAGTTCACCCGTGACCTGTTCGAAGCCCAGCATGTGACGGTGGTGCCGGGGTCTTACCTTTCGCGGGAAGTGGATGGTGTGAACCCGGGGGCCGGGCGTGTCCGCATGGCCTTGGTTGCACCGCTGGCCGAGTGCATCGAAGCTGCCGAGCGCATTCGCGCGTTTCTGCAAAGCCGCTGACAGGATCGGTGGGCGGTTTGTACGCGGTTCCTGTGGGAGCGGGCGTGAACTGGTCAAGTAAT
>NZ_DKJF01000083.1:0-55691 GCF_002454615.1 Pseudomonas sp. UBA6699 | reverse complement strand
ATAGAATCTCCCACAGGTACAATGCTCGCTTTAGGATTTTGTGCAGCCCCTGAATCTGGCTTAGTCAGGCTTCTTGTCGACCCACTTCGGCGCCACCGGCGCGACAAAGCGGTCCATCGCGCCCAGCAGTTCATCCGGCTGCTGCCCCAGCAACAACATATCCCGGTGCTGCGGGCGCACGAAACCCTCCTCGACGATATGGTCGAGGAACCCGCCAAGCTTGTCGTAGAAGCCGTTCACATCCAGCAGCCCCAGCGGCTTGGCGTGGTAGCCCAGTTGCCCCCAGGTCCAAACCTCGAACAGCTCTTCCAGCGTACCCAGGCCACCCGGCAAGGCGATGAACGCGTCGCTCAACTCGGCCATGCGAGCCTTGCGCGCATGCATGCCATCGACCACTTCCAGCCGCGTCAGGCCTTTGTGGCCGACCTCGGCGTCCAGCAGGCTCTGCGGAATGATCCCTACCACGTCGCCACCCGCTGCCATCGCGGCGTCGGCTACCACGCCCATCAAGCCAACTGCACCACCGCCATACACCAGCGTCCAGCCTCGGCGGGCAATCGCCTCGCCCAGCGCGACCGCCGCCTCACGGTAGGCGGGGTTGCTGCCAATGCTGGCACCACAAAACACACAAACGGAACGTACAGGCATTACTCACCTCCAGTCATTCAGGGTGACAGGGTACGGTGGCTGACCGTCGCCTCCAAGGCCGTGTTCATTCCGGGCGAGAAAACTCGCAGATGGCGCCGGTAGCGCCGTGGGCGTAGGCGGCGAGCAGGCTGTTCAGAAACTGGGAGATGGGCATTTGGTATTGCTCCTAAATGAGAGGTTGTCCCATCGTCCAATAAAAGGGCATGATGTGCTCTTAGATTGGTTGTATACAATCCATTGAACAATTCAACTGACTGGCCACTTGACACCCCCTTGACCCATATCAGCAGGGTGCTGAACGGTTTCAGGCAGTCTCGCAATTGATAAAACCCTGCCAAGGAGATTCATGATGTTTGCGAAAGCTGTAGCGGTATCCCTGCTGACCCTCGCCAGCGCCTCTGTCTTCGCCGCCGAGTGCTCGGTAACTGTCGACTCCACCGACCAGATGTCCTTCAACACCAAGGAAATCACCGTCGACAAAAGCTGCAAGGAATTCACGGTCAAACTGACCCACTCCGGCAACCTGCCGAAGAACGTCATGGGCCATAACCTGGTGATCAGCAAGACTGCCGACATGCAGGGCATTGCGACCGAAGGCATGAGCCAGGGCCTGGAAAAGGACTACATCAAGGCTGACAACGCCGCGATCATTGCCCATACCAAAATGATCGGCGCGCCGGAAAAAGAAACCGAAGTGAAGTTCGACCCTTCCAAGCTGGAAGCCGGTGGTGACTACAGCTTCTTCTGCACCTTCCCGGGCCACATCTCGATGATGAAAGGCAAGGTTGTCGTCAAGTAATCAGCTGACGCCGAGCCCTGTAGGGGCGGCTTTACCCGCGAATGCGGTGCCAGTTCCACCATCGCATTCGCGGGTAAACCCGCTCCTACAGGCATTGTTACAGCCTGATCAAGGGGCGAACGGCAATTCGCGCTTGTGCTGGGTCTTGCGGTAGGTGGCCACGATGATGTCGAACGCTGCCTGGTCGACCGGCTGCCCATGCAGGAACGCGTCGATCTGCTGGTAGGTCACCCCATGCGAGGCTTCGTCCGGTTTGCCCGGTGCCAGGTCTTCCAGGTCTGCAGTCGGCACCTTCTCCACCAGTGACTCCGGCGCGCCAAAACTGCGTGCAATGGCCCGCACCTGGTTTTTTACCAGGCCGCTCAGCGGCGCCAGGTCGCAGGCACCATCACCAAACTTGGTAAAGAAGCCCATCACCGCTTCGGCGGCGTGGTCGGTACCGATCACCAGCCCTGCGCGCGCGCCGGCGATGGTGTATTGGGCCACCATGCGCGTGCGTGCCTTGACGTTGCCTACCACGAAGTCCACCAGCGCCGGCGAGCCGCTTTTCAATTCCACCACTTCAGCCGCCAAGGCGCGCACTGCCGGGGCGATGTCCACGGTGTGCACTTCGTCGGCCCTGATCACGTCCAGGCAGGCCTGGGCGTCATGTTCATCATGCTGCACCTGGTACGGCAGGCGAACGGCGATGAAGGTATAAGCCTGGTCACCGGTTTCGGCGCGCAGTTCGTTGATGGCGCGCTGGGCGAGCAGGGCGGCGGTCAGCGAGTCGACCCCGCCGCTGATGCCCAGTACCAGGGTCTTGAGCCGGGCGTTGGCCAGGCAGTCCTTGATGAACGCCACGCGCCGGGCAACTTCTGCCTCTAGCGCGGCCGCGTCGGCGAACGGCGGCTGGACCTTCAGCGCCTGGGCAATTTCTTGCTGAACCGCTTGCATGGGTTACTCCTTGCTGGGGACTTTGAATACGTGACGCATGTAGGCAACGAAGTTGGCGTCGCGGCACTGGGTCTTGGCCGCTTCGTCGGAAATCTTGGCCACCGGTGCGCCGTTGCAGTCGGTCATTTTAAGCACGATGCTCATGGGGACCACACCCGGTATGTCGCAGGTCAGGTTGGTACCGATGCCAAAGCTGACGTTGATGCGCCCGCGCAGGGCCCGGAAGATTTCCAGGGAGCGGGTGAGGTTGAGGCTGTCGGAAAACACCAGGGTCTTGGTCATCGGGTCGATACCCAGTTTCTGGTAATGGGCGATCGCTTTCTCGGCCCAGGCTACCGGCTCGCCGGAGTCGTGGCGCAAGCCATCGAACAGCTTGGCGAAGTACAGGTCGAAATCGCCGAGGAAGGCATCCATGGTGATGCAGTCGGTCAGGGCGATACCGAGCAGGCCGCGGTACTCGCGCACCCAGCAGTCCAGCGCGGCGATCTGGCTATCGATCAGCCGCGGGCCCAATTGCTGGTGCGCCATGATCCACTCGTGAGCCATGGTGCCCAGCGGCTTGATATCCAGTTTCCATGCCAGGTCGACGTTGCTGGTGCCGACGAAACGGCCAGGGAAGTCGTCGCGCAGTACCCGGACCACTTCCTCCTGCACGCGGCTGGAAAAGCGCCGGCGGGTGCCAAAGTCGGCTACCTGCAGTTCGGCCAGTTCGTCGTCGCTGGCGTGGGCGCGCAGCCAGTCGAACTTGCGGTACAGCTGGTCGCGTGCCTCGGCCAGGCGCATATGTGGGTGCAGGTGGCGGTTGCGCACCTCGCTGATGATCGCCAGCAAAGGCACTTCGAACAGGATCACATGCAGCCAAGGGCCTTTGAGGCGCAGGAACAGCTGATCGTGCTCGATGCCGAGGTGCACATAGCGCAGGTTGAAGCGAAACAGCCGCAAAAACCGCAGGAAGTCGGGCTTGAGGAAACTGATGCGCTCCAGAAACCCCAGCTGGCCATCATCGAGCGTGAGGTCGTTGAGTACCTCCAGCTGGTGGCGGATTTCGCCTAGATACGGCCGCAAGTCCTCGCCGTTGCGGCAGCGGAATTCCCATTCGACATCGGCGTCCGGGTAGTTGTGCAGCACACCCTGCATCATGGTGAGTTTGTAGAAATCGGTGTCGAGCAGGTTGTGCACGATGCGCTCGGCGAATGCGCTCTCGCTCATCAAAGGGGCTCCGGAGGCGGCGAATGGGGGACATTGTGCCAGCCTTTTCGGCCTTGTTGTGTCTGCGCTGGCCTGTTCGCCGGTGAACCCGCGCCTGCAGGGCCGCGTATCTGCCAAATCCGCGTGTTTTTCGGTGCACCCGCCAGCCTTGAAACGGTGCTGCCTGTAGCAGTCACGCACCACGGGTGTGCAGTTCGGTGACGTCTGCTGTTACAGGCCGGTTGCACGTAAACACATGGCAGGGTTGCAATGATGGCACCCATTGGTTGCTCCTTGTCTGTACGGGTGGTGGCGCCCGGCGCGTGGCAGACGGTTGCACGCTCAATAAAGAAAAGGCCGTCGGTCGCCTGTGCGCGCCGGTGGTGGTGTGATTTTCCGTAAGACAAAACCGATGGCACGGCCCTTGCTCTGAGCATTGGGCTGAGAAGTTGTAGTGCCAACCAAAAAAACTCTAGGAGCACCACCTCATGTCGCAGACGTTTTACAAGAAAGGTTTCCTGGCGCTTGCCGTAGCCACGGCACTGGGTGTTTCTTCGTATGTCCAGGCCGACGTCAAGATCGGCGTAGCGGGGCCAATGACCGGGGCCAACGCAGCGTTTGGCGAGCAATACATGAAAGGTGCGCAAGCTGCGGCCGACAAGATCAACGCCGCGGGTGGCGTGAATGGCGAGAAAATCGTACTGGTCAAAGGCGATGACGCCTGCGAACCGAAACAGGCCGTTGCCGTAGCCAACCGCCTGGTCGACCAGGACCAGGTGATCGGGGTGGTCGGCCACTTCTGTTCGTCCAATACCATCCCGGCCTCCGAGGTGTATGACGAGGCCGGCGTGATCGCCATCACGCCCGGTTCGACCAACCCACAGGTCACCGAGCGCGGCCTGAGTGCCATGTTCCGCATGTGTGGCCGTGACGACCAGCAGGGCGTGGTCGCCGGCGACTACATTGTCGACGTGCTCAAGGGCAAGAAAGTCGCGGTGCTGCACGACAAGGACACCTACGGCCAAGGCCTGGCTGATGCCACCAAGGCACAGCTGGAAAAACGCGGCGTCAAGCCTGTGTTGTACGAAGGCCTGACCCGTGGCGAGAAAGACTTCAGCGCCGTGGTTACCAAGATCCGTGCTGCCGGTGCCGATGTGGTCTACTTCGGCGGCCTGCACCCGGAAGCCGGCCCGCTGGTGCGTCAACTGCGCGAACAGGGCCTGAAGGACGTCAAGTTCATGTCGGATGATGGCATCGTCACCGATGAGCTGGTGTCTACCGCCGGCGGCGCGCAGTACGTCGATGGCGTGTACATGACCTTCGGCGCCGACCCGCGCCTGCTGCCAGACAGCAAGGCCGTGGTCGAGGAGTTCCGCAAGGCGGGCACCGAACCGGAAGGCTATACCCTGTACGCCTACGCCTCGCTGCAGGCGCTCGCCGCCGCCTTCAACGGCGCCAAGTCGAACAAGGGCGAAGACGCTGCCAAGTGGCTCAAGGCCAACCCGGTGCAGACCGTCATGGGCGAAAAGAAGTGGGACAGCAAGGGCGACCTGACCGTGTCCGACTACGTGGTCTACCAGTGGGACAAGGACGGCAAGTACCACCAGCTGGACAAACAAAAATAATAACGGCCACCCGCCCGGGTTGCGCATGCGCCCGGGCCTGAGCCCCTGCGGTACCTGTCCTTATTCGGAGACCTGCACGGTCGTGCACTGCTGGGGCCGCATTGTCCGTGGCCTTGCGTGGTCGGCATGCGTGCAGTCTCGCTCAGTGAGATTGCGTTATGGATGGTATTTTCCTGCAGCAACTGGTCAACGGCCTGACCCTCGGGTCGGTCTATGGCCTGATCGCCATCGGCTACACAATGGTCTATGGCATTATCGGCATGATCAACTTCGCGCACGGCGAGGTGTATATGATTTCCGCCTACCTGGCGGCGATCAGCCTGGCATTGCTGGCCTATTTTGGCGTCGAGTCGTTTCCCCTGCTGATGCTGGGCACGCTGTTGTTCACCATCGTCGTCACGGGGGTGTACGGCTTCACCATCGAGCGCATCGCCTACAAGCCGCTGCGTAACTCTACCCGCCTGGCACCGCTGATCAGCGCCATCGGCATTTCGCTGATCCTGCAGAACTACGCACAGATCAGCCAGGGCGCTCGCCAACAAGGCGTGCCAACCCTGCTCGAAGGCGCCATGCGCATCGATGTCGGCACCGGCTTCGTGCAACTGACCTACACCAAGATCTTCATCCTGGTGGCGGCATTCCTGGGCATGGGCCTGCTGACCTATGTGATCAAGTACACCAAGCTCGGTCGCATGTGCCGCGCTACCCAGCAAGACCGCAAGATGGCCTCGATCCTGGGCATCAACACCGACCGGGTCATTTCCTACGTATTCGTCATTGGCGCAGTGATGGCCGCCCTGGCAGGTGTGCTGATCACCATGAACTACGGCACCTTCGACTTCTATGCCGGCTTCATCATCGGTATCAAGGCATTCACCGCTGCAGTGCTCGGTGGCATTGGCTCCTTGCCGGGCGCCATGCTCGGCGGAATCATCCTGGGGATCTCCGAATCGCTGTTCTCCGGCCTGATCAACTCCGACTACAAGGACGTGTTCAGCTTCTCGCTGCTGGTGATGATCCTTATCTTCCGCCCACAAGGCCTGCTGGGTCGCCCGCTCGTGGCTAAGGTGTGAACATGTCGATTGCCAAAATTGCTTCTGCTTCTGAAACCAAAGGTTTCGATATCAAACGCAGCCTGCTCGAAACCCTCGTCGCCGGCCTGCTGGCGCTGATCGTGTTCGGCCCGATCGTCGGCGTGGTGCTCGACGGTTATACCTTCAACGCCGAACCCCGCCGCGTGGCCTGGCTGGTAGGTGGCGTGATGCTCGGGCGTTTCCTGCTCAGCCTGTATGTGCAGACCGCTGCCGGCCGGCGCATGCTCGAAGGCTTCGACAGCGGTGGCTCGGGCGTGCATGTGCGGGCGCCGAACCATGTGTCGCGGCTGCGCTACATCATCCCGGCGCTGATCGTGATTGCCATCGTCTTCCCGATCTTCGCCAACAAGTACCTGCTGACCGTGGTCATCCTCGGCCTGATCTATGTGCTGCTGGGCCTGGGCCTGAACATCGTGGTCGGCCTGGCCGGCCTGCTCGACCTGGGGTACGTGGCCTTCTACGCCATTGGCGCCTACGGCCTTGCACTGGGTTACCAGTACCTTGGCCTGGGCTTCTGGAGTGTGCTGCCGCTGGCAGCCATTGCGGCGGCCCTTGCCGGGTGCATCCTGGGCTTCCCGGTGCTGCGCATGCACGGTGACTACCTGGCAATCGTGACGCTGGGCTTTGGCGAGATCATTCGCCTGGTGCTGAACAACTGGCTGTCGTTCACCGGCGGCCCCAACGGCATGCCGGCGCCGTCGCCGACCTTCCTTGGCCTGGAGTTCGGCCGCCGGGCCAAAGACGGTGGGGTGCCCATCCATGAGTTCTTCGGCTTTGCCTACAACCCCAACCTCAAGTTCGTGTTCATTTATGCGGTGCTGTTCATGGTCGTGCTGGCCGTGCTCTACATCAAGCACCGCTTGACCCGCATGCCGGTCGGCCGGGCCTGGGAAGCGCTGCGCGAAGACGAGATCGCCTGCCGTTCGATGGGTCTGAACCACGTGCTGGTCAAGCTCTCGGCCTTCACCCTGGGTGCTTCCACCGCGGGTTTGGCCGGCGTGTTCTTTGCCACTTACCAAGGCTTCGTCAACCCCTCGTCGTTCACCTTCTTCGAGTCGGCCTTGATTCTCGCCATCGTCGTGCTGGGTGGCATGGGCTCCACCGTGGGCGTCGTCATTGCGGCATTCGTGCTGACCGTGGCGCCCGAGTTGCTGCGCAGCTTCTCCGAGTACCGGGTGCTGCTCTTCGGTGTACTGATGGTGTTGATGATGATCTGGCGACCGCGGGGGCTGATCCGCATCAGCCGTACCGGTGTGACCCCGCGTAAAGGAGTGGCGCCATGAGCGACGAAATCATTCTGTCGGTCGACAACCTGATGATGCAGTTCGGCGGCATCAAGGCGCTCAGCGACGTGAGCCTGAAGGTCAGGCGCAACCAGATCTTCGCCCTGATCGGCCCCAACGGCGCCGGCAAGACCACGGTATTCAACTGCCTGACCGGTTTCTACAAGGCCAGTGGCGGGCGCATCGAACTGAACGTGCGCGGTAGCCACACCAATGTGATCCAGCTGCTGGGCGAGCGTTTCCAGGCGGTCGACTTCGTTTCGCCGGCACGCTTTGCCAGCCGCCTGTACTACAAGATGTTCGGCGGCACCCACCTGGTCAACCGCGCGGGCCTGGCGCGCACCTTCCAGAACATCCGCCTGTTCAAGGAAATGTCGGTGGTGGAGAACCTGCTGGTGGCCCAGCACATGTGGGTCAACCGCAACCTGCTGGCAGGGGTATTCAATACCAAGGCCTACCGCAAGGCCGAAAGCGATGCGCTGGACCACGCCTTCTACTGGCTGGAGGTGGTCGACCTGGTCGACTGCGCCAACCGCCTGGCCGGTGAGTTGTCGTATGGGCAGCAGCGCCGCCTGGAAATCGCCCGCGCCATGTGCACGCGACCGAAGATCATCTGCCTGGACGAACCGGCGGCGGGCTTGAACCCGCAGGAAACCGAGGCACTTAGCCAGATGATTCGTGTACTGCGTGACGAGCACGACATCACCGTGGTGCTGATCGAACACGACATGGGCATGGTCATGAGCATTTCCGACCATATCGTGGTATTGGACCACGGCAACGTGATTGCCGAGGGTGCGCCACAGGACATCCGCAACAACCCGACGGTGATCGCTGCCTACCTGGGTGCAGACGAAGAGGAACTGGTATGAGTGCACCCATTCTCGAGCTGAAGGACCTGGACGTGTTCTATGGGCCGATCCAGGCGCTGAAAAAGGTATCGATGCACATCAACGAAGGTGAGACGGTCAGCCTTATTGGCGCCAACGGGGCCGGCAAGTCGACCCTGCTGATGTCGATCTTCGGGCAGCCGCGGGCGGCTTCCGGGCAGATCGTCTACCGTGGCACCGACATTACCCGCAAGTCATCGCACTACATTGCTTCCAACGGCATCGCCCAGTCGCCGGAAGGGCGCCGGGTATTCCCCGACATGAGCGTCGAGGAAAACCTGATGATGGGGACCATCCCCATTGGCGACAAGCATGCCGACGAAGACATGCAGCGCATGTACGAACTCTTCCCGCGCCTAAAAGAGCGGCGTAACCAGCGGGCCATGACCATGTCCGGTGGCGAGCAGCAGATGCTGGCGATTGCCCGGGCGCTGATGAGCCGGCCAAAATTACTGTTGCTGGACGAGCCCTCACTGGGGTTGGCACCCATCGTGGTCAAGCAGATCTTCTCGACCCTGCGGGAACTGGCGAAGACCGGCATGACCATTTTCCTGGTGGAGCAGAACGCCAACCACGCCCTGAAACTATCGGACCGTGCCTACGTGATGGTCAACGGGCAAATTCGCATGACCGGGACTGGGCAAGAGTTGTTGGTCAACGAAGAAGTGCGCAGCGCTTACCTGGGTGGGCATTAGTTCCCCCTAGGGGCCGCGATCCATGCCCGGTCGCGGTCCCCTGTAGGAGCGGCCTTGTGTCGCGATGGGCTGCAATGCAGCCCCCTTCCCATGTGGACAACTCAACCTAACCGGGCGCTCAACCCGTTCACCCACAGCTACCCAACCCCGCTTCCCGCAAGCCAAATCTTTTCCACCGATAATGTGGAACCGCCTGTGGAAAACATGGTGGTATCCCCCTCCAACCCAACACCATCAAGCCCTACAGCCTCTTGATCATTTTTTGATCAGTGCACCCCTGTGGATTGTTTTCCTAGGCAAATCACGTCATTCCAACCACTGCCAGCACTGCGCAAATTCTGTGGATAACTCTGTGTAAAAGCCTTGGACACCCCGCTACAGGCGGCATGCTTGAAAGCCTTGCGCCACCACCGAAAAGAATGCCGCCGACCAGGACGGGCTGAAAGGGTTCCGCCGGACAGCGAAGTTGCCCCCAATCCGTGGGGAAAGCCCTGTGGATAACATGCGCATAGCTGGCGCGGAGGCTTCTGCCACAAGGGTTTGCCGCACATGAACAAAAAATGACCAGCTGCCTTTTCGGCTTGCCGCCAGCGTTGGCCACGGGCATGCTGCAAAGCTGCCATGACCACCCACTGCGAGGAACAGAGCATGTCATCCACCGTATTCATCACTGGCGCCACGTCGGGTTTCGGCGAGGCCACAGCCCGCCGTTTCGCCGAAGCCGGCTGGAAGCTGGTGCTAACCGGTCGTCGCAAGGAGCGCCTGGACGCCTTGTGCGCCGAGCTTTCTGCCAAGACCGAAGTACATGGCCTGGTACTCGATGTGCGTGACCGCAAAGCCGTGGAGCAGGCCATTGCCAGCCTGCCAGCCGGCTTCGACAAGCTGCAGGGCCTGGTCAACAACGCCGGCCTGGCGCTGGGCGTGGATGCGGCGCAGAACTGCAGCCTGGACGACTGGGAAACCATGGTCGACACCAACATCAAGGGCTTGATGTACACCACCCGCCTGCTGCTGCCACGGTTGATTGCCCATGGCCGTGGGGCGTCGATCCTCAACGTCGGTTCGGTGGCCGGCAACTATCCGTACCCGGGCAGCAACGTGTATGGCGGCACCAAGGCCTTTGTCGGGCAGTTCTCGCTGAGCCTGCGCTGCGACCTGCGTGGCACAGGTGTGCGCGTGAGCAACATCGAGCCGGGCCTGTGCGAAAGTGAATTTTCGCTGGTACGGTTTGGTGGTGACCAGGCCAAGTATGACGCCACCTACGCCGGCGCCGAGCCTATCCAGCCGCAGGACATTGCCGAGACCATCTTCTGGATCCTCAACCAGCCCGCGCACATCAACATCAACAGCCTTGAGCTGATGCCGGTGAGCCAGGACTGGGCCGGGTTCTCGATCGACCGGTCGGTCAAGGGCTGAGCCAGGGCCGCTCGGCGGCCACAGCCGCGAAGGCTTCAGCTCAGGCGCTGCAAGCCTTCCAGGCAAGTTGCCAGGTGGTAGGGCGTAGTCGAAGGCATGTCATGCCGGCTGACGGCACCCTCGCCATCCCGGCATTCGTACCAGCCAGCCTCGCGCAGGAACCGCGCTTCCAGCACCTGCAACTGTTCAGGCAACCTGGCTTCACCGCCAGCGCGCAGCACCAGCGCACGCAGGTACTCCGCCTGTGCCCAGATGCGCTGGGTGGCGTCCAGCACCTGGCCGTCCACGCCCAGCATGGCGAGCACTGCGCCACCCTGCACCCCTTGTTGTTCGGCGTAGCTGAACGCCCGGTCGATCGAGGCATGCAGCGGCGTATCTCGCAGCAGCGGGGAGGTGTGCAACAGGTAGAACCATTCGAACTGGTGGCCAGGCTCGTACCAGTTATCCACAGCCCCGCGCGGTTTCTCCAGCATCAGCCCATGGGCCGGTTCGACGAAATGCGCCTGGAGTGCTGCACACAGTTGCAGCAGTGACTGCCGGGTATGTTCGTCGTCGCGAACAGCCAGTACCTGCAGGAAGGCCTCGGCCAGGTGCATCTGTGGATTCTGCAGGGGCCCGCTGCCCAGGTCTGCCCAATCCTCGCCCAGGCTTGCTTCGTACAGGCCATCGTCCCTGGCGAACTGCTGGTCGATGATGTCGAGGCCGGCATTGAGTGTGGATTCCACCAGGCTTTCGCCGACCTTGCCCCAGTAATGCGCGCAGGCAAAGACGATGAAGGCGTGGGTATACAGGTCCTTGCGCCGGTCCAGCGGGTTGCCCTGGGCATCGATGCTGTAGAACCAGCCCCCGTGCTCCGCGTCGTGAAAGTGCTTCTGCAACGAGCGGAACAGCGCGGCTGCACGCTCGGCGGCGCCCGGTTGTTCGATGCGGCTGCTGAACAGGTACAACTGGCGGGCGCAGGCCATGGCCCGGTAGCGCTGTACCGGTAACGGCCGGTGCTGGGCGTCGAGGGCTTCGTAGGGCAGTGCCATGTCGGCATTCCAGCCAGGGCCTTGCCACATTGGCACGATGCGCTCGGCGAAGTGCTGGTTGAAACGGGCCAGTGCGGGCAGGGTAGGGCGGGGGTCGGACATGTCGGCGCTCGTGGCTGTCGGGCAGGGCGCCATGGTAGCAGAAGTGGGGTTTTCGGTAGCCGGTGGTGCGCTTGCCCGGCTGGCCGGGCGGGGTTGAGCGAAAGGCGATCAGCCCGGGTTGCCTAACCCTTGCCAATGCCGCGCCCCGACGAAGATGAAGCGCAACTGCTGAGTGATCTTTTCCTGTGGCGACAGGGCCTGTGGATAACCCGCTTCTGGGCTGTCGATCAGCTCGGGCAGGGTGGCGAACACCGTTTTCACCACCAGGTCGGCCATCACCGTCAGCGCCGCGCTGTCCAGGTGCTGCCAGCGTTTCATGCGCGCAAGGTCGGTGGCCAGGTCGTCGCTTATGTTCTGACGCAGGCGGGCAATGGCCTGGCGCACCGGCTGTGACCCACCATACTGTTCCCGCGCCAGGAACAGAAACAGTGCGCGGTGGGCGGCGACTACATCGAGAAAGATGCGCACCGAGGCGTCGGTGATGCCGCCCAGCTCGAATTCGTTGTGGCGGACCAGGCGAATGGTCTGGCGGAAGGTGGTATTGATCTCGGCCACCAGGGCCAGGCCCAGGGCGTCCATATCCGGGAAGTGCCGGTAGAAGCCGGTTGGCACGATGCCGGCTGTTTTCGCAACTTCGCGCAGGCTGATGCTGCCAAAGCCCCGGCCACTTTCCATGAGCTGGCAGGCGGCATCGAGCAGGGCCTGGCGAGTCTGTAGCTTCTGTTCGGCGCGCGGCAGCATGGTGCGGGCTTCTGTGACGGTGAGGCTGGGCACTCTAGTTAAAAAAACGAAGCCCGGTCAATGACCGGGCTGGGAGGGGAGCAAGCGGTGTGACACAGGTTGTTCTTTTCAGCCATGGCAATCAGCTCACGTGGCTGATTGCAACCAGGCGATCCGAACCACCTTCGGCCACGCGGCCGGACTGTTCGATGAGGCGATCCGAACCACCTTCGGCCACGCGGCCGGACTGTTCGATGAGGCGATCCGAACCACCTTCGGCCACGCGGCCAGATTGTTCGATCAGGCGATCCGAGCCACCTTCGGCCACGCGGCCGGACTGTTCGATGAGGCGGTCCGAACCACCTTCGGCCACGCGGCCGGATTGTTCGATCAGGCGGTCCGAGCCACCTTCGGCGACTGTTTTCAGCGGTTGGGCAATTTCGACAGCGCTCGAACGCGATTCCGCAGTGAGGTGTTGTTCTGCCGCTGGCAGGGCAAAGGCGTTGGCGGCCAGGATGGACAGGGTCAGGGTCAGCAGTTGGCGTTTCATGATTCGGTGCTCCTTTCGGGGGCTGGAAAGTGGGTACGAAGCCAATGCTACGCCGGGTAACGCCAGAGAGAAGTTCATACGGGTAATGGTAACAATCGACCATATTGATAGAGCTCGGCGAGCGCTCTGTTAAGCGCCTTGCAGGCTCGTTGATGGCAAAATGCCGAGGCTGTTGTGGGGTAACATGAGCGCGGCCGCGCCACGATTTGCTGAGCGAATGGCCAGGAAAAACTTCGCTAAGATGACGCTCCCGATAAAACCCCACGGGTTTTCATCAGTCCCAGATACTAAGTGCCCCGCCGCGCCTGTTTCGAGCCCCGCAAGGAGAATCACGCAATGACGCGTCCCGCCAGAATCCTCGTCTGGACCCTCGCCACCCTGCTCACGCTGCTGGCAATACTGGTAGTGGTGATCGCCACCTTCGACTGGAACCGCGTCAAGCCGTTGCTCAACGAGAAGGTGTCCGAGGCCTTGCATCGGCCGTTCGCAATCAACGGCAACCTCGCCGTGCATTGGCGTACCGAGCCAGAAGAAGGCGGTTGGCGTGCCTGGGTGCCATGGCCGCACTTCACCGCCGAAGACCTGACCCTGGGCAACCCGGAGTGGTTGCAGGAGCCGAAGATGGTGGACCTGGAGCGCGTAGAGTTCCGCCTGGCGCCACTTCCGCTGTTGGTACAGAAGATCAGCATTCCGCGCATCAACCTGACCAAGCCCACGGCCAGCCTGACCCGGTTGGCAGATGGCCGGGCCAACTGGACATTCGATGTCGGGCCGAAGGACGAAAACGAGGCACCGTCCAAATGGCAGTTGGACATTGGTGCCATCGGCTTTGACCAAGGCAATGTCAGCTTCGACGACCAGACCTTGAAAACCCGCATGAAGGTGCAGGTTGACCCATTGGGCAAGCCAATCCCCTTCAGCGAAATCGTTGGCAAGGCCAGCGCTGAAAAAGCCGGCGGAGCGCAGGATTACGCCTTTGCTTTCAAGGCCCAGGGCCGCTACAAGGGGCAGCCGGTGTCTGGCACCGGCAAGATCGGTGGCCTGCTGGCGCTGCAGGACGCCACCCAGCCGTTCCCGTTGCAGGCCGACGTGCGCATTGCCGATACGCACGTGGTGCTTGCCGGCACCCTGACCGACCCACGCAACCTGGGTGCCCTTGACCTGCGCCTGCGCCTGTCGGGCGCCAGCCTGGGCAACCTCTACCCCTTGACGGGGGTGACCTTGCCCGACACCCCGGCCTATTCCACGGACGGCCGGCTCAGCGCCAACCTGCATGCAGCCGAAGGTGCGCGTTTCAAGTACGAGGGTTTCAACGGCAAGATCGGCGACAGCGACATCCACGGCGACCTGGCCTTCGTCGCCAGCCAGCCACGGCCCAAGCTGACGGGCAAGCTGGTGTCCAACCAGCTGCTGTTCAAGGACCTGGCGCCGCTGATCGGCGCTGACTCCAATGCCGAGCAGAAGGCCCGTGGTGGGGCCAGCAAGCAACCGGCCGGCAAGGTGCTGCCGGTCGAAGAGTTCCGCACCGATCGCTGGGGCGCCATGGACGCCGACGTCACCTTTGCCGGCAAGCGCATCGTGCACAGTGCGCAACTGCCGTTCAACGACCTGGCGGCGCATGTGATTCTCGATGACGGGCTGCTACGCCTGGAGCCGCTGCGGTTTGGCGTGGCCGGTGGCAACCTGGCCTCCAACATTCGCCTGGATGGGCGCAGCGTGCCGCTGCAAGGGCGGGCACAGTTGACCGCCCGTGGCTTCAAGCTCAAGCAATTGTTCCCCGGTTTCGCGCCCATGCAGACCAGTTTTGGTGAGCTCAATGGCGATGCCGATATCAGTGGCCGTGGCAATTCCGTCGCTGCCCTGCTAGGCACGGCCAATGGCGACCTGCGCATGTTGGTCAACGATGGCGCCATCAGCCGCAGCCTGATGGAGATTGCGGGTTTGAACGTGGGCAACTATGTGGTCGGCAAGCTGTTTGGCGATGAGGACGTGCAGATCAACTGCGCGGCGGCCGATGTTGGCATCAAGGACGGCTTGGCCTCGACCCGGCTGTTCATCTTCGACACCGAGAACGCGATCATCTATATCAATGGCACGGCGAATTTTGCCAGTGAGCAGTTGGACCTGAAGATCACCCCTGAATCGAAAGGGCTGCGGCTGTTCTCGCTGCGTTCGCCGCTGTATGTACGCGGGCCATTTGCCAAACCCAATGCGGGTGTACAGGCGGTGCCACTGGCGTTGCGCGGTGCGGGCATGGTGGCGTTGGGGGTTGTGGCAGGGCCTGCAGCCGGTTTGCTGGCGCTGATTGCACCCAGCAGTGGCGATGATCCGAACCAGTGCACACCGCTGTTGCAGCAGATGAAGGCGGGCAAGGCACCCGCTGCGGTGAAAGGGCGTAAATAGCAGCCAGCTATGTTGCCGGCCATTACCACCCGCGGGCGCTGTTTGAGGTGCGGGTTTACCCGCGAATGCGGTGGCGGAGGCGACGGTGAATGGCCAGGAGAGAGCCGCCGGTAGGCCCGGCCTCTTCGCGGGTGAACCCGCCCTGACAAGGGGCACTAAGCACCTAATGCCAGTCAGTTAAGTAATTTGGGGCCGCTTTGCGACCCTTCGCGGGCACGCCCGCTCCTACAGGTAATCGCGCATGTCTTGATTTCAGCGCCAAACCTGTGGGAGCGGGCGTGCCCGCGAAGGGCTGCAAAGCAGCCCCAGTAACGCTTAACTGACTGGCATTCCGCTAAGCGCCCCCTGGTCCTTACAAGCCTTGCAGCAAGTCGGACATGTCGTCTGCGTGCTCTTCTTCCTGCGCCAGGATGTCTTCGAAGATGCGGCGGGTGGTAGGGTCTTTGTCGCCGATGTACTGGATGATTTCGCGGTAGCTGTCGATTGCGATGCGCTCAGCGACCAGGTCTTCCAGCACCATCTCCTTCAGGGAGTTACCGGCCACATACTGAGCATGCGAGTTCTTGGTCAGGTTGTCGGGGTTGAAATCCGGCTCGCCGCCCAACTGCACGATGCGCTCAGCCAGCTTGTCAGCGTGCTCGGCTTCCTGGTTGGCATGCTCAAGGAATTCGCTCGCGGCAACGCTTGCCTTGATACCGCTGGCCATGAAGTAGTGGCGCTTGTAACGCAGCACACACACCAGCTCGGTCGCCAGGGACTCGTTCAGCAGGCGCAGGATCTGTTCGCGGTCGGCGTGGTAACCCTCGGTCACGGCGCCTTGCTCAACATGCTGGCGGGCACGTTCGCGCAGGGTTTTTACATCGGTCAGTTCTGTAGCACTCATATTCATCTCCGAAAGCATCAGGGTGGTCGTGGCATGCAGGGTGAGACTTACGCGCCGTGAACGGCCTCGCTGTCTTCTTCGCGTTGTTTACAGGTTTTGAAGCCCTTGGCATCAACATGGCCGGTGGCGTCGAAACGCACGTAATACGGTTGTTGCTTGCCATCGTGGTTAAGAATGTAGTCGTTGCAGGTGCCCCCGTGCGGCAGGTCGATCACATTCGATGGGCTACCGCCAATGGCGATAACCTTCTGCATGGTCATGCCGTGCTCCACCTGCTTGACCAGCGGTTCGTCACGGTAGGTGACGTAGTCGACCGGGTTTTCCGGGCGGCTGCCGCAGGCGGCCAGGGTGGCGCTTGCCAGAAGGATTGCCAGGGTCTGCTTGTACATGGTCCCGCTCCTTGCAAAGGGTCTGTGTGGTTTTGAACAACAGCGCGCGCCAGGAGTTCGATTGCGATGCCCACGAAAGCCGCTGTAGGGTTGGCCAAACCTCCACGCAAAGGGTCAGGGGCAATGCAGCAGGATTTGGCTACGCAATACCCCTTGGTACTGGTGCCAGGGATGCTCGGGTTCGTCCGGGCGGGGTTCTATCCCTACTGGTTCGGTATTGTCCCGGCCTTGCGCAAAGGGGGCGCGCGGGTGTTCCCGGTACAGGTTTCGCCGCTGCACAGCAGTGAGGTGCGCGGCGAGCAACTGCTGACCATCATCGAAGACATCTGCAGGCGCACAGGCGCCGCCAGGGTCAACCTCATCGGCCACAGCCAAGGCGCCCTGAGTGCGCGTTATGCAGCCGCCAGGCGGCCAGCCAGGGTGGCATCGGTCACCTCGGTGGCCGGGCCCAACCATGGCTCGGAGCTGGCCGACCACCTGCAACGCACAGCGCCGGGGGATTCGCCCCAGGGGCGTATGCTGAGGGCGGTGCTGCATGCCCTTGCCGTGGTGCTGGGGTGGCTGGAAACCGGTTGGCGGCGCGACCCGTTGCCGGTGGATGTGCATGCCTCGCATCAGTCGCTGACCAGCGCCGGGGTGGCACTGTTCAACCAGGCTTACCCACAGGGCTTGCCGGCCACCTGGGGCGGGGAAGGTGCCCATGAAGTCAACGGAGTGCGCTATTACTCATGGTCCGGCACCTTGCAGCCCGGGCTGACCGACCGGGGGCGCAACCGCTTCGATGGCAGCAACCGTTTCTGCCGCCTGTTCGCCCGCAGCTTCGTCAGGGAAAAGGGCCAGTGCGACGGTATGGTGGGGCGCTTCAGCTCGCACTTGGGGCAGGTGATCGGTGACGATTACCCGCTCGACCACCTGGATATCGTCAACCAGCAGTTCGGCGCCGTAGGGCGGGGTGCCGAGCCGGTGCGGCTGTTCACCGAACACGCCGCGCGGCTCAAGGCGGCAGGCCTTTAACGGCGGATGTGGGGGGGCTGGGGGCTGAAATTCTTGGCTACACTCTCACCTCGACACCCGTGCATCGGGCACGGAGCCCAGGAGACCACTCCATGAAAGTGCTGCACATTCCGTTACTGGCCCTGGCGTTGATGTTCAGCGCCCAAGGCTTCGCTGCCAACACCGCGCAGCAGGAAAAAATGAAAGCCTGCAATGCCGACGCCACCGCCAAGGCCCTCAAGGGTGATGAGCGCAAGGCCTTCATGAGCACCTGCCTGAAGAAGAGCGCCCCGCAAACCCAGCAGGAAAAGATGAAAACCTGCAACGCCGACGCCACCACCAAAGCCCTGAAGGGGGACGAGCGCAAAGCGTTCATGAGTGACTGCCTGAAGAAGAAGTGACCTGCGCCTATGCCTGCGCCGTCAAGGCTGGCAGACTGCGGGCATTCCCGCTGTCTGCCTTCGAGGCTGTATGACCTTTACCCCGCGTCAGATTACCTTGGCCAGCCTGATCATCGTCATGGCCGGCCTGCTGCTGGCTTTGCCGCTGAAGTTATTGCCCAGCCTGCTGGCCGGCTTGCTGGTGTTCGAACTGGTCAACATGCTGACCCCGCGCCTGCAACCCTTGCTGGCCGGGCAACGCGCGCGCTGGCTGGCGGTGGCGCTGCTGGGCACGCTGGTGGTGCTCAGCCTGAGCCTGCTGATTGCCGGCGCGTTCAGCTTCCTGCTGCACGAGGCGGAAAACCCCGGTGCCTCGTTGGACAAGTTCATGGCCCTGGTCGAACAGGCCCGCAGCCAGCTGCCGCCGTTCATCGAAGCCTACCTGCCCGCCAGTGCTGCCGAATTCAAGGTCGCCATCGGCGACTGGATCAAAAGCCACCTCAGCGACCTGCAACTGGTCGGCAAGGGCATGGCGCACATGTTCGTCACGCTGCTGATCGGCATGATCCTCGGCGCCATCATTGCCTTGCAGCGCATTCCCGATGTGTCCCGCCGCAAGCCGTTGGCGGCGGCACTGTTCGAGCGCCTGGCCCTGCTGGTACAGGCGTTTCGCAACATCGTCTTCGCCCAGATCAAGATTTCGCTGCTCAACACGGCCTTTACCGGCATTTTCCTGGCAGTGGTGATGCCGCTGTTCGGGGTGCACCTGCCGCTGACCAAGACGCTGATCGTACTGACCTTCCTGCTGGGGCTGCTGCCGGTGATCGGCAACCTGATGTCCAACACCCTGATCACCATCGTCGGCTTGTCGCTGTCGATCTGGGTGGCGGCGGCGGCGCTGGGCTACCTGATCGTCATCCACAAGGTCGAGTACTTCCTCAACGCCCGTATTGTGGGTGGGCAGATCAGCGCCAAGGCGTGGGAGCTGCTGCTGGCGATGTTGGTGTTCGAGGCGGCGTTCGGGCTCCCTGGGGTGGTGGCGGGGCCGATCTACTATGCCTATCTGAAAAGTGAGCTGAAGCGGGCCGAGCTGGTTTGAAGCGGCAAGCGGCTAGCGGCAAGCTACGAGCGGCAAGCTACAAGTTGCAAGTTGCAAGCTGAGCACCTATAGATGCACTAACACCTCTCAGCTTGTAGCTTGTAGCTTGTAGCTTATCCGTACCGCTTGCGCGCTTCGATCGCCAGCCCACTACCAATACTGCCAAAGATATTGCCCTCCACATGCCGCGCATTGGGCAACATCGCCGACACGCTGTTGCGCAATGCCGGAATCCCGCTGGAACCACCGGTGAAGAACACCGTGTCGACCTGGCCTTCGCTCACCCCGGCCTTGGCCAGCAGCTCGCTCACGCTGCCGCGCACACGCTCCAGCAACCCCTCAATGGCCTCTTCGAACAGCACCCGGGTCAGTTCGGCAGACAGTTCAGGCTCGACCCGGTGCAGGTCGATGCGGCGGCTGTCGCGCTCGGTCAGTTCGATCTTGCTGGCTTCCACTTCCATCGCCAGCCAGTGCCCGGCACGCTGCTCGATCAGCTTGAACAGCCGGTCGATGCCGAAGCTGTCCTCGATGTCGTAGCGCATGCTGCCCAGCGCCAGCTGCGACTTCTGCGAGTACAGCGCGTTGATGGTGTGCCAGGTGGCCAGGTTGAGGTGGTAGCTGGTCGGCATCAGGGCGCCGCTTTTCATGCGGCTGCCGTAGCCGAACAGCGGCATCACGCCCTGCAGGCTCAGCTGCTTGTCGAAGTCGGTACCGCCGATGTGCACGCCGCCCGTGGCCAGGATGTCGCCCTGGCGCTCGGCCAGCAGGTGGCGCTCTGGCGACAGGCGGATCAAGGTGAAGTCCGAGGTACCCCCGCCAATGTCGACAATCAGTACCAGCTCTTCGCGGCTGATGGTCGACTCGTAGTCGAACGCGGCGGCAATCGGTTCGTACTGGAACGACACGTCCTTGAAGCCGAGCTTGCGTGCCACCTCGGCCAGGGTGTCCTCGGCCTCCTGGTCGGCGGCCGGGTCTTCGTCGACGAAGAATACCGGGCGCCCCAGCACGACCTGGTCGAACTCGCGGCCCGCGGCCGCCTCGGCACGCTTTTTCAGCTCGCCGATGAACATGCCCAGCAGGTCCTTGAACGGCAAGGCACTGCCCAGCACGCTGGTGTCGTGCTTGATCAGCTTGGAGCCCAGCAGGCTTTTCAGCGAGCGCATCAGGCGGCCTTCGTAGCCTTCCAGGTACTCGTGCAGTGCCAGGCGGCCATAGACCGGGCGCCGCTCTTCAATGTTGAAGAACACCACCGAGGGCAAGGTGATCTTGCCATCTTCCAGGGCGATCAGCGACTCGACCCCAGGGCGGTGCCAGCCAACCGTGGAGTTGGAGGTGCCAAAGTCGATGCCCAGGGCACGGGCCGGGGTTACGTCAGACATGGGAAAAGGCTTCCGGAGGCAAAACGGCCGCGCAGTTTATGCCAGTTGGCTACAGAATCAAGACCAGTCGTCTGCGATGGAGCAAAGCCAAGGCGGTCTTGAAAGGCTATGCTTGACCCCTATCTTCAGTAGCATCTTCAGTTGCAACACGCACTTTCACATTGGTGATCCACAGATGGACTTCAAAGACTATTACAAGATACTTGGCGTAGAGCCCACGGCGGACGAGAAGGCGATCAAGGCCGCGTACCGCAAGCTGGCACGCAAGTACCACCCCGATGTCAGCAAGGAACGCGACGCCGAGGAAAAATTCAAAGAGGCCAATGAGGCCTACGAGGTGCTGGGCGACGCGCAGAAACGCGCCGAGTTCGATGAGATCCGCAAGTATGGCGGCCAGCACGGCCGGCCATTCCAGGCGCCACCGGGCTGGGAAAACCGTGGTGGCGGTGGCGGCTTCGAGGGCGGCGATTTCTCCGACTTCTTCAGCTCGATATTCGGCAACCGTGGTGGCAACCCCTTCGGTGGTGGCCGGCAGCAGCAACGCAGTGCCGGCAGGCGGGGGCAGGACGTGGAACTTGAATTGGCCGTATTCCTTGAAGAAACCCTGAGCAAGGAGTCCAAGCAGATCAGCTTCCAGGTGCCGCAAACCAATGCCATGGGCCAGCGCACCGGTTTCACCACCAAAACCCTGAACGTGAAGATTCCGGCCGGGGTCACCGATGGCGAGCGTATCCGCCTCAAGGGCCAGGGCGCGCCGGGCAGTGGCGGCGGGGCCAATGGCGACCTGTTCCTGACCATTCGCATGGCACCGCACCCACTGTTCGATGTTGAAGGCCATGACCTGATCATCACCGTGCCGCTGGCGCCATGGGAGGCTGCGCTGGGCACCAAGGTTGCGGTACCCACCCTGGACGGCAAAATCAACCTCACCATCCGCCCGGACAGCCAGAGCGGCCAGCGCCTGCGTGTACCGGGCAAAGGCCTGGCGAGCAAGAACGGTGAGCGCGGTAACCTGTATGCACAGCTGAAGGTGGTGATGCCGCCGGCATCCGACGAGTCTGCCCGCGAACTGTGGGCGAAGCTCGCCGAGAAAGCGGCGTTCAACCCGAGGACACAATGGAGTAAGTGATCATGAGCAGCACCCTGATCGTTCAACTGGACATGCGTACCCTGTGTCAGGAAGCCGATGTCACGGCGGACTGCGTGATCGAAATCGTCGAACACGGCATTGTCGAGCCTTCTGGCCGAACGCCAGAGGACTGGCTGTTTGACGATCAGGCGCCGTTGTTGGCCAAGCGCGCGGCCAAGCTGCACCGGGAACTGGAGCTGGAGTGGGAAGGGGTGGCGCTGGCGCTGGAGCTGTTGCAGGAAGTGCAGCAGCTGCGCAGCGAGAACAGCATGTTGAAGCAGCGGCTGGGCAGGTTTACCCAGATGTAGGCTTGCGCGCCGGCCTTTGTGGGAGTGGCCTTGTGTCGCGAAAGGGCCCTCCACAAGCGGCCGCATTTCAGCCTGGTTCAGCTCCCGGGTTCAGTACCCGCTGCATGAAGGTCAAATCCAGCCAGCGGCCGAACTTCACGCCAACCTGGGGCATCTGCCCGGTCACCACGAAACCCAGCCGCTCATGCAGGCGGACCGACGCCGCATTGCCACTTTCGATGGCCGCGACCATCACATGCTTGCCGCAGCCTTGTGCACGCTCGATCAGCGCCGCCATCAACACCGCCCCCAGCCCCTTGCCCCGCTGGTCGCCGCGGATGTACACCGAGTGCTCCACGGTCAGGCGGAAACCCTCGAACGGCCGCCAGTCGCCAAATGAGGCATAGCCCAGCACGCCCGTGTCATCCACAGCCACCAGGATCGGATAGCCCTGCTGCGCACGTGCTTCGAACCAGGCCTGGCGGTTGGCCAGGTCTACCGGGGTTTCGTTCCAGATCGCCGTGGTAGTGCGCACGGCGTCGTTGTAGATATCGAGGATGCCCGGCACGTCGGCGGGCAGGGCATCGCGCAGCTGGTAACTCATGACAGGGTCTCGCAAGTACGGTGCTTGCAGGTTAAATGGTTACCAGGCCGCGCACACCCTCGGCTTGCATGTTTTCGCCGCGCCCGCGCTGCACGATCTCGCCACGGGCCATGACCAGGTACTGGTCGGCCAGCTCTTCGGCAAAATCGTAGAACTGCTCCACCAGCAGGATCGCCATGTCCCCCCGTGCGGCCAGGCGACGGATGACGGCGCCGATTTCCTTGATGACCGACGGCTGGATGCCTTCGGTCGGTTCGTCGAGGATCAGCAGGCGCGGCCGGCTGGCCAGGGCGCGGCCAATGGCCAGCTGTTGCTGCTGCCCGCCAGACAGGTCGCCGCCCCGGCGCTGCTTCATTTGCTCAAGCACCGGGAACAGCTCGTAGATGAAGGCTGGCACTTCGCGGGCCTCCCGCGCGGGGAAACGCGACAGGCCCATCAGCAGGTTCTCCTCGACGGTCAGGCGCGGGAAAATCTCACGGCCCTGGGGCACGTAGGCGATGCCTGCGTGCACGCGTTGCTGGGGTTTGAGCGCGGTAATCGGTTTGCCTTCCCATTCGATGCTGCCATCCCGGGCGGGCACCAGGCCCATCAGGCAGCGCAGCAGGGTAGTCTTGCCGACCCCGTTGCGGCCCAGCAGGCAGGTCACTTCGCCGACTTTGGCTTCGAAGGAGAGGCCGCGCAGAATGTGGCTGCCGCCGTAGTACTGGTGCAAGGTGTCGATCTTGAGCATTGGGGTGTTCCTGAAAGTGTTGCTGTGCCTTGGGCGGCCTCTTCGCGGGTGAACCCGCTCCTACAGGCAGGGCACAAGTTCTGAAATCCGCGCGGTCCCTGTGGGCGCGGGTTCACCCGCGAAGAGGCCGGAACAGGTGTGAATATCTAGCGGCCCAGGTACACCTCGACCACCCGCTCATCCGCCTGCACCTGCTCCAGCGACCCTTCTGCCAGCACACTGCCCTGGTGCAGCACGGTCACGTGGTCGGCGATGCTGCCGACGAACCCCATGTCGTGCTCGACCACCATCAGCGAATGCTTGCCGGCCAAGCCCTTGAACAGCTCGGCGGTGAACTCGGTCTCGGCATCGGTCATGCCCGCCACGGGTTCATCCAGCAACAGCAACTGCGGCTCTTGTACCAGCAGCATGCCGATTTCGAGGAACTGCTTCTGCCCGTGCGACAGCAGGCCCGCCTGGCGCTGGGCCAGCGGCAGCAGGCGCAAGGTGGTCAGTACCTCTTCGATGCGCTGGCGCTGCTCGCCGCTCAGGCGCGCAGCCAGGCTGGCCCATACCGATTTGTCGGTCTTCAGCGCCAGCTCCAGGTTCTCGTACACCGTCAGCGCCTCGAACACCGTGGGTTTCTGGAACTTGCGGCCAATGCCGGCTTGGGCGATCTGGTACTCGCCCAGGCGGGTCAGGTCGAGGGTGTCGCCAAAGTAGGCCGTGCCGCTGTCTGGGCGGGTCTTGCCGGTGATCACGTCCATCAGGGTAGTCTTGCCGGCGCCATTGGGGCCGATGATGCAGCGCAACTCACCCACCCCGATGTACAGGTTGAGCGCGTTCAGCGCCTTGAAACCGTCAAAGCTGACACTGATGTCTTCCAGGCTCAGCACCGTGCCGTGGCGGGTATCCAGGCCCGCCTTGCGGGTGTGGCCCAGGCCAATGGCGTCGCGGCCGGCGCCGAGCGGGTCGAATACCGGTTCAAGCATGAATTCGGGATGCACCGGGGGCACGCCTCTCATGGCTGGCTCCTTTTTTTCAACAGGCCGACCACGCCCTTGGGCAGGTACAGGGTGACGAGAATGAACAGCGCACCGAGGAAAAACAGCCAGAACTCCGGGAAGGCCACGGTGAACCAGCTTTTCATGCCGTTGACCAAGCCGGCGCCGAGCAACGGCCCGATCAGCGTGCCACGGCCACCAAGGGCTACCCACACGGCGGCTTCGATGGAGTTGGTCGGTGACATCTCGCTGGGGTTGATGATGCCCACCTGGGGCACGTACAGCGCCCCGGCCAGGCCGCACAGCACGGCGCTGAGCACCCATACCAGCAGCTTGAAACCGCGCGGGTCGTAGCCGCAGAACATCAGCCGGTTCTCGGCGTCGCGCACTGCGGTCAACAGGCGGCCAAACTTGCTGCGGGTCAGCCGCCAGCACAGGTACAGGCTGGCCAGCAGCAGGCCGACCGTCAGCAGGAACAACACGGCGCGGGTACCTTGCGCGGTGATGTCGAAGCCCAGAATGGTGCGGAAGTTGGTGAAGCCGTTGTTGCCGCCGAAGCCGGTTTCGTTGCGGAAGAACAACAGCATGCCGGCGAAGGTCAGGGCCTGGGTCATGATCGAGAAGTACACACCCTTGATCCGCGAGCGGAAGGCGAACCAACCGAACACCAGCGCCAGCAGCCCGGGGGCCAGCACCACCAGGCACAGGGCCCAGACAAAATGCTGGGTTCCGGCCCAGTACCATGGCAGCTCGGTCCACGACAGAAAAGCCATGAACCCGGGCAGGCCGTCCCCGGCCGCCTGGCGCATCAGGTACATGCCCATGGCATACCCGCCCAGGGCGAAGAACAGGCCGTGGCCCAGTGACAGCAGGCCGGCGTAGCCCCAGACCAGGTCCAGGGCCAGGGCGACGATGGCGTAGCAGAGAATCTTGCCGACCAAGGTCAGGGTATAGGCCGACACTTGCAAGGCGTGGTCCGCCGGGAGCAGCGACAACAGCGGCAGGGCGACCAGCAGCAGGGTGACGACGGCGCCGATGGCCAGCGACAGGCGCGGCCCGGCCTTTTGCGTAGCGGTGACTAGCAGTGGCTGGTTCATCAGTCGATTACCCGTCCCTTGAGGGCGAACAGGCCTTGCGGGCGCTTCTGGATGAACAGAATGATCAACGCAAGGATGAGGATCTTGCCGAGTACGGCGCCGATCTGGGGTTCCAGCAGCTTGTTGGCAATGCCAAGGCCGAACGCCGCCCACAGGCTACCGGCCAGTTGCCCGACCCCGCCGAGCACCACCACCAGGAACGAGTCGATGATGTAGCTCTGGCCCAGGTCCGGGCCGACGTTGCCCACCTGGCTCAGGGCTACGCCGCCCAGCCCGGCAATGCCCGAGCCAAGGCCGAAGGCCAGCATGTCGACGCGCCCGGTAGACACACCGCAGCATGCCGCCATGTTGCGGTTCTGGGTCACCGCCCGCACGTTCAGGCCCAGCCGCGTGCGGTTGAGCAGCAGCCAGGTCAGCAGCACCACCGCCAGGGCGAAGCCGATGATCACCAGGCGGTTGTAGGGCAGCACCAGGTTGGGCAGCAGCTGGATGCCGCCCGACAACCATGCCGGGTTGCTGACTTCGACGTTCTGCGCGCCGAACAGCAGGCGGATGGCCTGGATCAGGATCAGGCTGATCCCCCAGGTGGCCAGCAGGGTTTCCAGTGGGCGGCCGTACAGGTGGCGGATGACCGTGCGCTCCAGCGCCATGCCGACCCCGGCGCTGATAGCGAAGGCCACCGGCAGGGCGATCAGCGGATAGAACTCGATGGCACCCGGGGCATAACGCTGCACCAGCACCTGGACCATATAGGTGCTGTAGGCGCCGAGCATCAGCATCTCGCCATGGGCCATGTTGATCACGCCCAGCAGGCCGAAGGTGATCGCCAGGCCGAGCGCCGCCAGCAGCAGGATCGACCCCAGCGACAGGCCACTGAACGCCTGGCCGAGCAGCTCGCCGAACAGCAGCTTGCGCTGCACCTGGGCCAGGCTGGTTTCGGCAGCGGTGCGCACGCCCGGGTCGCTTTCCGCGTTGGGTTGCAGCAGCGCTTCAAGGCGGGTGCGGGCCAGCGGGTCGCCGGTTTCCCCCAGCAGGCGTACGGCGGCCAGGCGTACGGCGGGGTCGCTGGCGCCCAGTTGCAAATTGGCCAGGGCCAGGCCCAGGGCTGCGTGTACGGCAGCGTCCGGCTCGCTGGCGAAGCGCCGGTCGAGGAACGCCATTTGCGCCGGTTGTGCGCTTTTTTGCAGTTGCTGGGCGGCAGCCAGGCGGGTGTCGCTGTCGTCGCTGAGCAACTGGTGGCTGGCCAGGGCATTGTCGATCAAGCCGCGCAGGCGGTTGTTCAGGCGCAGCTTGCGGGTGTCGTCGGGTGCGATGCGGCCCTGGCGCAGGTTTTCCAACAGCGGCAGGCGTGCAGCATCGGGTTGCGCTGCCCAGTTTCCGAGCAGTTGGGCCTGCTCCGCGGGCTTGGCGGTGAGGAAGAATTCGCCCTCGCTGGCGTGGGTTGCCAAGGGCATTAGCAGCAGAAGTGTGAGCAGGAGTCTGAGCATGCGGGCAATCCTGGAAATCGGTGTTGGATTCTTCGCGCGTAAACCCGCTCCTACAGGGATTTCACCGGTCCAGAGGGCAGTGGGGATCCTGTGGGAGCGGGCAAGCCCGCGAATGGGCTGCAAAGCAGCCCCCCTGCACTCAGTTACCTTTCACGGCGTAATCTGGCCGCTTGTCATTGCCTGGAATGAACGGGCTCCATGGCTGCGCCCGCAGCGGCTGCTCGGTTTCCCAGACCACGCTGAACTGCCCGTCATCCTGGATCTCGCCGATCATCACCGGCTTGTGCAGGTGGTGGTTGGTCTTGTCCATGGTCAGGGTGAAGCCTGACGGTGCCTTGAAGGTCTGGCCGGCCAGGGCCTCGCGGACCTTGTCCACGTCGGTGGACTTGGCTTTCTCGACCGCCTGGGCCCACATGTGGATGCCCACGTAGGTGGCCTCCATCGGGTCGTTGGTTACCGCCTTGTCGGCACCGGGCAGGCCTTTGGCCTTGGCGTAGGCTTTCCAGTCGGCGACGAACTTCTGGTTGACCGGGTTATCCACCGACTCGAAGTAGTTCCACGCCGCCAGGTGGCCCACCAGCGGCTTGGTATCGATACCGCGCAGCTCTTCTTCGCCCACCGAGAACGCCACCACCGGCACGTCGGTGGCTTTCAGGCCCTGGTTGGCCAGTTCTTTGTAGAACGGCACGTTGGAGTCGCCGTTGACCGTGGAGATGACCGCCGTCTTGCCGCCTGCGGAGAACTTCTTGATGTTGGCGACGATGGTCTGGTAGTCGGCGTGGCCGAACGGCGTGTACACCTCTTCGATGTCCTTGTCGGCCACGCCCTTGCTGTGCAGGAAGGCCCGCAGGATCTTGTTGGTGGTGCGAGGGTAGACGTAGTCGGTGCCCAGCAGGAAGAAGCGCTTGGCGCTGCCGCCGTCTTCGCTCATCAGGTATTGCACCGCAGGGATGGCTTGCTGGTTGGGGGCGGCGCCGGTGTAGAACACGTTTGGCGACATCTCTTCACCCTCGTACTGCACGGGGTAGAACAGCAGGCCGTTGAGTTCCTCGAACACGGGCAGCACCGACTTGCGCGACACCGAGGTCCAGCAGCCGAACACCACCGCGACCTTGTCCTGGGTCAGCAGCTGGCGGCTCTTCTCGGCGAACAGCGGCCAGTTGGAGGCCGGGTCGACCACCACCGGTTCGAGCATCTTGCCGTTGACCCCGCCTTTGGCGTTGATTTGCTCGATGGTCATCAGCGCCATGTCCTTGAGCGACGTCTCGGAAATGGCCATGGTCCCCGACAGCGAATGCAGGATGCCGACCTTGATGGTCTCGGCGGCCTGGATACTCCAGCTCAGGCCCATTGCCGCAATCGATGCGCTGAGGGTAAAGGCCTTGATCAGACTGCGACGCTTCATGTGCTCTCTCCGCTGGTTTTTATGTGTTGGGCAAGCGGGAGGAGCTTTGCAAGGGGTGTGCCTAACGGCGAAACGGGCGGGATAGAGCAGTGGTGCGAGGTGTTGGGGCGTTGGCGCGGGCCAGCATGGTGCTTGTGGGGGTTGCGTGCACAGGATTGGGGCTGCAACGCAGCCCCCAAGCTCATTAACCGTTGCGCACTGTGGAACGCGGCTGACGGCGGCTGCGCACGCCCTGGTAAGTGGATGCCAGCAACAGGAACCAGATCGGCGTTACCACCAGCGCCGAGCGGGTGTCGGCCTCCAGGCTCAGCAACACCAGGATGAAGGCAAAGAACACCAGGCACACGTAGCACATGAAGCGCCCGCCCGGCATCTTGTACTTCGACGCCTGGTGCAGCGCCGCCCGTTGCTTGCGGTACTTCAGGTACGACAGCAGGATCAGCGTCCAGACGAACATGAACAGCACCGCCGATACCGTGGTCACCAGGGTGAATGCCTCGACCACGTTCGGCACCAGGTAAATCAGCACCGCCCCCAGCAGCAGGCAGGTGCAGGAAAAGTACAGGCCGTTGGCAGGTACCGAGCGGCTGGACAGTTTCTCGAACGCCCTGGGCGCATCACCTTCCTGCGACAGGCCGTACAGCATGCGGCTGGTGGAGAACACGCCGCTGTTGGCCGACGAGGCGGCCGACGTCAGCACCACGAAATTGATGATGCTCGCCGCGGCCGGCAGGCCGGCCAGCACGAACAGCTCGACGAACGGGCTCTTGCCCGGTACCACGTCGCGCCACGGGGTCACCGCCATGATCGCGATCAGTGCCAGCACATAGAACACGATGATGCGTACCGGGATCGAGTTGATCGCCCGCGGCAGGGTGCGCTCGGGGTTTTTCGCTTCGGCAGCGGTGGTGCCGACCAGCTCGATGCCGACGAAGGCGAACACGGCGATCTGGAAGCCGGCGAAGAAGCCCATCACCCCGTTGGGGAACATGCCGCCGTCATTCCACAGGTTGGCCAGCTGCGCCGTGCGCCCGCTGGGCGAGGTGAAGCCGGTGATGACCATGTACAGGCCGGTGGCGACCAGGCCGAGGATGGCGACGATCTTGACCAGGGCGAACCAGAACTCCAGCTCACCGAACATTTTCACCGTTACCAGGTTCAGCGACAGCAACAGCGCCACGCAAGTCAGCGCGGGTATCCACTGCGGCAGGTCGGGGAACCAGAACTGTGTATAGGCGGCGATGGCGACCACATCGGCGATGCCGGTGACCACCCAGCAGAACCAGTAGGTCCACCCGGTGAAGTAGCCAGCCCAGGGCCCGAGCAGGTCGGCGGAAAAATCGATGAAAGACTTGTAGTTGAGGTTCGACAGCAGCAGCTCGCCCATGGCGCGCATGACGAAGAACAGCATGAAGCCGATGATCATGTAGACGAAGATGATCGATGGGCCGGCCAGGCTGATGGTCTTGCCCGAGCCCATGAACAGGCCGGTGCCGATCGCGCCGCCGATGGCGATGAGCTGGATATGGCGGTTGGTCAGGTTGCGCTGCAGATGCGGTTCATCTGGCGCTGTGGGTGAGGTTTGCGTCATAGGCAGCATTCCCTTGTAAAGGTCAGTCTTCTTGTCAGAGGTAGCCGGCTAGGCTAACACGGGCGTCCCAATTCGGGGCGTGACAGATCGACTCTGCATTTGGGTAGCAGTGTGATGCCTGTGCCGCCCTCTCTACAAAGCCAACGCAGTTCGTTGTAGGAGCAACGGTCTTTCCCAAAATTTGACAAGCCTGCGCGATTCATTGTGGGAGCGGGCAAGCCCGCGAAGCAGGCGACGCGGTGTCTGGCACCGGCTGCGCCCGTGTTCGCGGGCACGCCCGCTCCCACAAGTGGAGCGGTGAATGGCAGCTTCTGCTCCTACTCGTGCTCTAGGCACCTACGGCATTCAGCTTGTCATTCACCGCTCATGCACAATTAGGCGCTGGCCAACACCCGGCGGCGCCTCACCACCAGGCTGTCCACCGCCCACATCACTACCATCGACACCCCCACCAGCGGGAACATCACCCCCAGCACCAGCATCACCGCCACCGCTGCCTTCCAGCGCGGCAGGTCATGGCGCAGCGGCGGTACGCCCAGGCCGCCCTCGGGCCGGCGTTTCCACCACATCACCAGCCCGCTCACCGAGCCCAGCAGGATCATCAGGCACACCAGCAGGATGATGACCTGGTTGACCACGCCAAACATCCTGCCTTCATGCAGCATCACCCCCAGTTCGGTGGCGCGGGCGACCGGGCTGTAGTCCTGCCAGCGCACGTCGGCCAACACCTTGCCGGTGTACTGGTCGACATGCAGGGTGGCGTCATTGCGCGGGTCATCGGCGAACACGGCGACGGTGAACACCCCATCGGCGGTGGTGGGCAGGGTAATGCTGTAGCCCGGCTCGACCTGCCGCGCGGTGGCGATGTCTTCGACCTGCTGCAGGCTTACCTGCGGCGCTGCCGGTTTGGCCGACATCATGTGGTGCCCGGCGTGTTCGGCATGCGCGCCAGACTGCGGCATGGGCGTATTTTCCATGGCCCACGGCACGGTCTGGCGGTGCGCGTCGTTCAGTTCGCCTGCCTGCTGGTCCGACTTGGGCACGTTGGTCCACATGGCCGCCGGGAAGCGGTTCCACAGCTCGGCGTACTGCTTGCCCCACAGGCCGGTCCAGGTCATGCCGCTGAGCAGCATCAACAGCAGCAAGGCCGAACCCCAGAACCCGGTTACCGCATGCAGGTCGCGCCACAGCAGGCGGCCACGTGCCGACAGCCGGGGCCACACTACCCCTGCGCCGGTGCGCCCGCGCGGCCACCACAGGTACAGGCCCGAGACCACCAGCACGATGCCCCAGCCGGCAGCCAGTTCCACCAGACGGTCACCGACGGTGCCGACCATCAGTTCGCCATGCAGGGCACGGGCGATGGCCTGCAGGTTCAGCTTGCCGTCCTGTTCGCCGAGGACCTTGCCGCTGTAAGGGTCAACGAAGACGTTCAATTCCCGCCCGCCGTCATGCACCACGAACTGCGCGCTGCGCTCGGCATTCAACGGTGGCAGGTATTGGCCCACGTGGCCCTTGGGGTAGGCCTGGTGCACCTCGGCCAGCAGCGTATCGGCGGCCTGGCGATGATGGCCGGCTTCGACCACCATCAGATCGCGGTACAGCACTGGGTCGAGTTGCGGCTTGAACAGGTAGATGATCCCGGTGATGGCCAGCAGGATCATGAAGGGGGCCACGAACAGCCCCGCATAAAAGTGCCAACGCCAGGCCAGGTTATAGAAACTGATGCGTGTTCCTCTCATGGGAACCTCCTTTTGACCCGCAGATGGGCGCAACCGAAGCTGCGCCCGTGGTTAGTGTCAGAAGCTGAAATCGACCTTGGTCCAGAAGGTCCTGCCTGGCTCGTTGACCGGCTGTGGGTCGCTTGCCGGGTAGCCGAACCCGGCGTTGCCGGCCAGGTTCAGGTGCTCGGCGTATGCCTTGCCGAACAGGTTGTCGACCCCGGCGCTGAGCTTGAGGTTGGTGTTGACCTTGTAGGCGCCGTTGAGCGAGAACACGCCGAAGCCGGCGCTTTTTTCGTAGTCCTTGCCGACCACGTTGCCCTGGTTCTCGGCGATGCGGTTCTGCGCCGCCACCAGCCGCCACAGCGCACCGACGCTCCACACATCACGGCTGTAGGTCAGGCCCAGGCGGCTTTCCAGCGGGGGCATCTGTGGCAGCGCCTTGCCGTCACTGCTGTTCTTGCCCCACGCGTACGCCAGGCTGGCATCGGCCTTCCAGTGCTCGGTCAGCTGGTAGGCCGCGCCCAGTTCGCCACCCATGATACGCGCATCGACATTCTGGGCCTGCGAGGTGCTCATGCCCATCATGCCGGGGCGGTAGTCGAACAGGATGTAGTCACGGATCTGCCCAACATAACCCGAGGCCCAGGCTTCCAGGCGTTCGCTACGGTACTGGATGCCGAAGTCCAGCTGGGTGGTCTTCTCGGGCTTGATGCCGTCGAAAGCGTTGGCCGCACCGGGTGGTGCCAGCTTGGGCGAAAACAGCTCCCAGTAGTCGGGGAAGCGCTGGGCATGGCCCAGGCCAATGTAGGTGGTGGCTGGCAGGCCTGCCAGGTCATGTTCGTAGCGCACGAAGCCGCTGGGCAGGGTGGCCGCGCGGGTGTCGCCCTGGGTGGCGCTGCCTTGGCGGAAGTCGCGGGCCGAGGCGCGGTCCAGGCGGGCACCGCTGACCAGGCGGTCCTCACCCGTGGCGTACCAGGTCAGTTCGCTGAAGGCACCGTAGTTGTGGAAGTCGGCGTCCTTGGTCCAGGCCTGGCCCTTGTGCGCGTCCACGCCCATCCCGCCACGCTGGCGGTGCTCGTTGGTTTGCGCGTCGAGGCCGCTGATCAGTTGCACGTCGGCCCAGCGCCAGGTGGCCTTGATGCGTGCGCCCAGGGTTCGGCGGTCTACGTTGCTGACCATGGGCATGCCCATCATGCCGCTGCCCGAGGGCGTGCGCAGGCTGTAGTTGTCCATCACGTGGTCGGCGTAGTTGTAGTAGACCTGCGCTTCAAGCGTGTCCAGCACCTCGCCGAGGTTGGACTTTTCAAAGCGCAGGCCCAGGCTTTCGCGCTTGAACTGCGAGCCGTCCATGCCACGCCCGGCGTAGCGGGCTTCGCCATCGCCCTTGCCGGCAGTCAGCTCCAGCAGGGTGTCCTGGTCGGGCGTCCAGCCCAGGGCGACATCGCCGTTCCACTTGTCCCAGCGTGACGACACGGTGTCGTTGTTACCGTCGTGATAGTCGTCCGAGCGCGACTGGTTGCCGACGAACCGTGCATAGGCCTGGCTGTTCCCGGCAGCGGCATCCAGCACTTTGTCGAAACGGCCGTTGGAGCCGGCCAGCAGGCTGGCATTGACCCGGCTGCCGAGGCTGCCGAACTGCTCGGGTTCGCGTTCGAACAGTATCGTGCCCGCCGAACCGCCTGGCCCCCAGATCACGCTCTGCGGGCCCTTGATAACGGTCAGCCGGTCATAGGTTTCGGGGGAAATGTAGGAGGTCGGCGCGTCCATGCGGTTGGGGCAGGCGCCGAGCATCAGCCCGCCATTGGTGAGGATGTTCAGGCGCGAGCCGAACATGCCGCGCAGGACCGGGTCGCCGTTGGTACCGCCGGCGCGGATCGCCGAGAAACCGGGAATGGTTTTCAGGTAGTCGGCGCCATCGCTGGCCGGCACCGGCTGGCGTGGGTCTTTCGGGTTGGTGACCACGGTCAACGGCGAACTCGGTGCCACGGCGGTGACGACCGTCGGGCTCAGCTCGGCGGCCAGGGCTACCGGCGCAAGCAGCGAGCCGCACAGTGCGGCGATGGTCCCACGCAGGGACAAGGCAAAAACAGGGGTGCAGCCAGACATAATGATTCCAGTCGATCAGTCATGAGGTAGCACGAAGCCCGCTGGCTTCGTGCACAAAATGTCGGTTCAGGTGCTGATCGAGGAAGGCGGTGCACGGCTGCGCGCACCGGGGAATACAGCCTGCCGGGCATGGCCCTGGTGCGTGGGTGCAATCAGGTGGCTGGTGGGGACGACGCTGCCGGCGCTGAGTGGGCTGAGGGCCTGCGGCAGGGCCGGGCAGTTGAACAACAGGCTGCAGTAGCCGCACTTTTCCCACATCACATGCAGCTGGCCGTCGCTGCCGTGGCCGTGATGGCTGTCGCCAGCGTGCTGATGGGCAGCCGGCATGGGCATGTCCATCGGCATGGCCATGCCGGCGTGGTGGTTCATCGGCATCGCCTGGGAAATCAGCGGGCCGATGAAGATCATCCACATGGCGAACAGGCTCAGCCATCCGCCACCGGCGCGCCTGCGGTCAGGGCGGGTGGTACGGCGCATGCGGGGGGAGGGCAGGCTCATGGCCAGCGCCTGTCAGCTGCGGTCAGTGTGCGTGTTCGTGCGCTTGCGGCTGGTTCGCTGGCGCTTGCTTCTGCACGGCCACTTCGACGGTGACATCGCCGGCCTTCTCGAAGTGCAAGGTCAACGGGAAGCGCTTGCCGTCGACCAGCAGGCTGCGATCCTTGGGCTGCATCAGCATCACGTGGTAGGCACTGGGGGCGAAGGTCAGGTCCTTGCCGGCGGGCACCACCACGCTGGGTACCTGTTGCATTTTCATGGCGCCGTTGGCGCTCATGGCATGTTCGTGCAGTTGCGCATCATCGCTGATCGGGCTGTTGACGCTGAGCAGGCGGTCGTCGGCCTGGCCGTTGTTGTGCACCACGAAATACGCCGCCACGTTGGGCGCATTGGGTGGCAACTGCAGCGACCAGGGGTGGGCAATGTGCAGGTCACCCACGCTGTATTCGTGGGCATTGGCGAAAGCGCCAGGCAGCATCAGGGCGGCCAGGACGAGGGCGTGCTTGAGCATGGTGAATCTCCGTTCTGTTTCAGGTTCAGGCAGACAACGACGGAACTCAGGCCAGCGGAGAGGCACGGGGGTTTAACGCAGGCCAGAGCTGGCGCGGCGTGGGTTGGTAGTCAGCCGGTGGCGGCAACAGCCCGGCGAACAGTGTCGGCGGGTTGTGCAATTGCGGCGGGTATGCGGGCAGGGCCAACAGCGGCGCGGCGCCAGAGCAGCACCAGCAGTTCATCAAGGCGGCGCTGTCGTCGCTTTGCGGGCCCAGGTCGATCTTGGCCAGTGCCTGGACATCGACCTTGGCCTTGTTGGCCATGCTGGAACAGAAGGCCCCCCACAGCAGCTGCTCGGCCGGGCCCTTGGGCGCGGCAGAGGACAGCGGCATGGCCAGCAGGTTGAACAGCACTGCAAGGCAGGCTATCCAGGCGATGTGCCGACGTGGGGGCATGGAGAGATCCGGTCAGGAATCGTGGTGGGTATTGTAAGGCGGAGTATAGGTAAATACGCGGGGTGCGGTGAAGTGACGCAGCGCGTGGTGCTATCAAGCCTTGCCACGCCCCATCAGCCCACGCACGGTTTCCTGCAGGTCCGCCGGCAACACCACCACCTTGGCATTGTTGCTTCCGGCCAGGTTTTCCATCGCCCCGACATAGCGCTCACCCAGCAGGTACATGGCCGGCACGGTTTCGTTGCCCACGGCTTCCTTGACCAACGAAATAGCCCGGGCCGAAGCCTCGGCCAGGCTGATTTGCGCCTCGGCGTCCAGCCTGGCGGCTTGCAGGCGCGCTTCGGCTTCCAGGATGGCCGCCTGCTTGGCGCCTTCGGCACGGGTCACATCGGCCTTGCGCTCCCGTTCGGCGGCAGCCTGGCGCTCCATGGCCAGTTGCATGTTTTCCGAGGGCTTGATGTCCTGGATTTCCACCGAGCGCACGGTCACGCCCCAGTCTTCGGTCTGCTCGGACATCGCCTCGCGCAGGCGAGCCTTGATCTGCTCGCGGCTGGACAGCGCTTCGTCCAGGTCCATCGCACCGACGATCGCGCGCAGCGAGGTCATGGTCAGGCTGGTGACGGCGAAGGAGAAGTTCTGTACGCCATACGAGGCTTTCTGCGGGTCCACCACCTTGGCGAAGCACAGGGCATTGGCGACGATCACCGCGTTGTCCTTGGTGATGATTTCCTGCTCCTGCACATCGAGGATGATGTCTTTGGTGGGCAGGCGGTAGGCGACCACGTCCATGTACGGGATGACGATGTTAAGGCCGGGCTTGAGGGTGCTGTGGTAGCGGCCCAGGCGCTCGACGATCCATTCCTCGCCCTGGGGCACGATGCGAACCCCCTTGAACACGGTGATCAGAACGAACAGCGCGATGGCGCCAACGACGATGAGGCTGGTCATGATGCAAAATTCCTTTTTTGTGCGGTTTCAGGCCCGGATGACGCGGGCAGTATTGCCCTCGATGGCGGTCAGGCGCACCCGCTCGCCGGCGGCGATTTCGCTGTCGGCGATGCAGGTCCATTCTTCATTGCCGAGGATCGGCTTCTGGAAGCGCACGCGGCCCTTGTGGAACTCCGACACCGCGGCGGTCAGCAGGCCCACTTCGCCGATCACGCTGTCGGCGGTCCAGCGCACATCCGGCTGCTTGCGCCGGAACAGCTTGAACCACAGCGCGGTGGTGGCCGATGACAGCACTACCCACAGCAGTACCTGCATGTCCAGGGCCAGGGTGGGCGCGGCCAGGGCAACCAGCGCGACCAGCACGGCACCGATGCCGAACCAGAGGATGAAGAATGTCGGCAGGACCAGTTCCAGCAGGATCAGCCCGATGCCGAACAGCAGCCAGATCCACCATTGCATTTCCATATGGGTTGCGCCTTCCAGGGGGAGGTGCTGAGTGTAAGGCAGCGGGGCGCTACTGGGCCACTTGCAGGGCGTACGGAAAAATCTGAAAAAGCTGTCAGTGCAGGCCCAGCGCGGCCAGCAGCGCCAACGGCGTGTCGAATGCACGATCCACCGCTGGCAACGCCGGGCGTTTCAGGACCAGCACCGGCACCCCCAGCTCACGCGCCACTTCCAGTTTGGGTTCGGTCGCCACGCTGCCGCTGTTCTTGCTGATCAACACGTCGATGCTGCGCCGCTGGAACAATGCCCGTTCATCCTCGAGAACAAACGGCCCGCGCGCACCGATCACCTCGCAGCGCTCATTGCCGGGGCAGGCCTCCAATGCCCGCAAGGTCCAGAACTGCTGTGGCGGAATTGCGTCCAGGTGCTGTAGCGGCTCACGCCCCAGCGTGAACAGCGGCCGGCGAAACGGCTGCAGTGCTGCGATCAAGTGCGCCCAGTCTGCCACTTCGCGCCAGTCATCCCCCTTTTGCGCCTGCCAGGCCGGGCGGCGCAGGGCCCAACAGGGGATGCCGGCGCTGCGTGCGGCCTGGGCGGCATTGCCGCTGATCTGTGCTGCATAGGGGTGGGTGGCGTCGATCAGCAGGGTAATGCCCGACTCGCGCAAGTAGCGCGCCAGGCCTTCGGCGCCACCGAAGCCACCGACCCGCACCTGGCATTGCAGGTCCTGCGGCACACGGCCGATACCGGCCAGGCTGTAGACATGCTGCGGGCCGAGGCGGCGGGCGATGGCCAGGGCCTCGGTGATGCCACCCAGCAGCAGGATACGAGCGGTCATGCCACGCCAGCCTTGCCGACAATGCCGCCCTGGCGGTCGATGGCGAACACTTCCACCTGCACTGCCGCCGGCACCACGCTGCGGGCAAAGGCCAGGGCATGGGCGCACACCGCATCACCCAGCGCGATACCGGCCGCATGCGCCAGTGCGAGAGCCTGCTGGCTGGTATTGGCGCCGATGATCGCGGCTTGCAGGGCTGTGTCAGCACCGATCGCGGCTGCCCAGCCGGCCAGCTGCGGCAGGTCGATGCTGGAATGGCGGCTGTGCAGGTCCATGTGCCCGGCAGCCAGCTTGCTGATCTTGCCAAAGCCGCCGCACAAGGTCAGGCGCGGCACCGGCACCTTGCGCAGGTGCTTGAGTACCGCGCCGACGAAGTCGCCCATTTCGATCAGGGCGATTTCCGGCAGGCCGTAGACACGGCGCATGGTGTCTTCACTGGCGTTGCCGGTGCAGGCGGCGATGTGGGTGTAGCCGTTGGTGTGAGCCACGTCGATGCCCTGGTGGATCGACGCTATATAGGCGGCGCAGGAGAATGGCCGCACGATACCGCTGGTGCCGAGGATCGACAGGCCGCCGAGGATGCCCAGGCGCGGATTCATGGTCTTCAGCGCCAACTGTTCACCACCCTGCACGTTGACCGTAACCTCGAAGCCGCCAGGGTGGCCACACTCATCGGCCAGGCGCTGCAGGTGCTCGCTGATCATGCGCCGGGGCACCGGGTTGATGGCAGGTTCACCGACAGCCAGCACCAGCCCCGGGCGGGTCACGGTGCCGACGCCGCTGCCAGCGACAAAACGCACCCCCGGTTCGCCCAGCAGGCGCACCCGGGTGTACAGCAGCGCACCATGAGTCACGTCGGGATCATCGCCGGCATCCTTGACGGTCCCGGCTTCGGCGTATTCGCCCACCAGGCGACAGAATTCCAGGCGCATCTGCACCATCTTGCCTTTGGGCAGGGTGATAGCCACGGCGTCGTCACGCTGCCCGGTGAGCAACAGCTTCGCTGCCGCCAGGCTGGTGGCGGTGGCGCAACTGCCGGTGGTCAGGCCGCTGCGCAGTGGGGCGGGCTGTTCGCGGGTTTCTTCACGCATCGACGGGTTTCTGCACTTCCAGCAGGGTGATCGGCAGCGCCTGGCGCCAGGTGTCGAACGCGCCCAGTGGCTGGGCATGGGCGACATGCACGCGGGTCAGTTCGCCGCCGTGCTGTTGGCGAAAATGCGCCAAGGCCAGTTCGCTTTGCAGGGTCACCGCATTGGCCACCAGGCGCCCGCCAGGGCGCAGGCTGGCCCAGCACAGGTCGAGCACCCCTTCGCGGGTGACGCCGCCGCCGATGAAAATGGCATCGGGCGGCTCCAGCCCATGCAACGCTGCCGGCGCCTTGCCGCGAACCAGCTGCAGGCCGGGAACACCCAGCGCATCGCGGTTATGTTCGATGAAGCCCTGGCGGCCTTCGTCGGCCTCGATGGCCAGGGCGCGGCAGGCCGGGTGGGCGCGCATCCATTCGATACCGATCGAGCCGCAGCCAGCACCCACGTCCCACAGCAGTTCGCCTGGCTGCGGTGCCAGGCGCGCCAGGGTCATGGCGCGGACATCGCGCTTGGTCAGCTGGCCGTCGTGGCGAAAGGCGCTGTCGGGCAGCCCGGCCAGGCGATGGTGACGGGGGGCGTGGGGCGTGGCCTGGCAATCGATGGCCACCAGGTTGAGCGCAGCGATATCGGTGTGCGGCCAGTCCTGGGCAGTGCCGACCAGCGTGCGTTCGGCTTCGCCACCGAGGTGCTCGAACACCTGCAGGCGGCTGGGCCCGAAGCCACGTTCGCAGAGCAGTGCAGCGATGGCCGCCGGGCTGTCGCCATCGTTGCTCAGCACCAGCAGGCGCAGGCCGCTGTACAGGTGGGCGTTGAGGGCAGCCAGCGGCCGCGCCACCAGTGACACCACGTGCAGGTCCTGCAGTGGCCAGCCCAGGCGGGCCGCTGCCAGGGCGCAGGAGGAGGGCATCGACAGCACGCGCATTTCGGCCGCGGGCACCAGGCGCGCCAGGCTGGCCCCGACGCCGTAGAACATGGGGTCGCCGCTGGCCAGCACGCACACCGGCTCGCCACGCAGGGCCAGTACCGGGTTCAGCGAGAATGGGCTGGGCCAGGGCAGTTGTTCAGCGCGCGTGCAGTGCGGCAGCAGGGCCAGCTGGCGGGGGCTGCCGACAATCTTCGTGGCACCCAGCAGGGCGCGCCGGGCTTGTTTGCCCAAGCCAGGGAAGCCGTCTTCGCCGATGCCTACTACTGTCAGCCAGGGTGTCATTCATACCTCTTAAAGATTCTGGGGCGCACAGCGCAACAGAATTTCTGCTCAAACCCGAATGATGCTCGACCACCGGCTTTTCATGCCGCCGGCCAAAGCAGGCATAATACCGCGCCTTCTACACTCAAGCGCACTTTCACAGATTGCCGGATACTCCATTGACCCAGGCCGATGCCCCCGCTGTTACCCCACGTCCCTCGGCTTGCCCGGGGTTGTGGCGCATCTTCAGTGCCCGCGATGGCGGTATCTGCCGGATCAAACTACCGGGCGGCCTGCTGCTGGCCGACCAGGCTGATGCGGTAGCCGCCGCTGCCGAGCGTTTCGCCGGCGGCGTGATCGAGGCCACCAACCGTGGCAACCTGCAGATCCGCGGCATTGGCAATGCACACCACGCCCTGGTCGAAACCTTGCTCGCGGCAGGCCTGGGCCCGCGCGATGCGGCCGGCGACGATGTACGCAACCTGATGCTCAGCCCGCTGGCCGGGCATGATCCGGCCATGCTGCTGGATGCACGGCCCCTGGCCGGGCAGATTCTCGACCTGCTCGAAAGCACCCCGCGCTTCCACCAGTTGTCGGCCAAGTTCGCCGTGCAGCTCGATGCCGGCGAAGCCCTGGCCATGCTCGAACACCCTCACGACCTGTGGTTGTCGGCCTTGCGCCTGGGCCAGCAAACCTGGCTGGCGTTCGGCCTGGCGGGTTGCCCGGCAGATGGCCAAGTGCTGGGTGCGGTGCCGCTGGCCGATGGCCTGGCCTTGGTGCGTGCCGTGCTCGACCGTTTCCTCGACCTGGCCAGCCCCGCGCATTCGCGCATGCGCCAGCTGCTGGAAGCTTGCCCGGCCGGCGAGTTTGTCGAAGGCCTGCCTCTGGATATCCGCCGCGACGCTGCCGTGCTCGGCTGGCGCCGGCACCAGCCTGCTCCCGTGTGGTTGGGCAAGCTGCCCCAGGCCCGCGGCCTGGCCCTTGGCGTTGCCCCGGCGCAGGGCCGCCTGACCCCGGCCATGCTGCGCGGCGTCGCCCAGGTCTGCCGTGAGCTGGGCGACGGCAGCCTGCGCCTGAGCCCATGGCAAAGCCTGGTGCTGACCAACCTGCCGGCGCAGCACATCGAGCAGGCCCAGGCCGGGTTGTCTGCCCTGGGCCTGCTTTGCCACGTGGATGAGCCGCTGGCACGTATCAGCGCCTGCACCGGCAGCAGCGGCTGCGCCAAGGCCCTGGGCGAGACCAAGGGCGATGCCGTGGCCCTGGCCGCGCTGCTCGGCCCTGGCGCCCCGGGCAGCGTGCACTTGTCTGGCTGCCCCCGTTCCTGCGCCGTGGCCCACGTTGCCCCGGCCACCCTGTTGGCCCGTTCACCGGGCCGTTATGACCTGTACCTGCGTGACGCGTGCCAGCCAGGCTTTGGCGCCCTGCGCGGCACCGACCTTACCTTGAATGAAGCAGGCGCCATGCTCGACCTGCCGACGGAGCACCTTGATGATTGACTACATCCGCGATGGTCAGGAGATCTATCGCAATTCCTTCCGGATCATCCGCGAGGAAGCCCGGCTCGAGCGGATCCCCGCAGACCTCGAAAAGCTCGCCGTGCGGGTGATCCACGCCTGTGGCATGGTCGAAGCCATCGATGGCCTGCAGTTCTCTGCAGGCGCTGGCCATGCCGGGCGCGAAGCGCTGCGCAACGGCGCACCGATCCTGTGCGATGCGCACATGGTCGCCGAGGGCATCACCCGGGCCCGCCTGCCAGCCGACAACCAGGTCATCTGCACCCTGCGTGACCCCAGCGTGCCTGGCCTGGCCAAAGAGGCCGGCAACACCCGCTCGGCCGTGGCCCTGGAGTTGTGGCGCCCGCACCTGGAGGGCAGCGTGGTGGTCATCGGCAACGCCCCCACCGCCCTGTTCTACCTGCTGGAAATGCTCGACGCCGGTGCGCCCAAGCCGGCGCTGGTCCTCGGCTTCCCGGTCGGCTTCGTCGGTGCTGCCGAGTCCAAGGCGATGCTCGCTGCCGACAGCCGCGGCGTGCCGTTCGTGATCATGCAAGGCCGCCTGGGCGGCAGCGCAATGGCCGCTGCCGCGGTCAACGCCCTGGCCACGGAGGTGGAATGATGGCGCCGCGTGGACGACTGCTGGGCCTGGGCGTAGGCCCCGGCGACCCCGAGCTGATCACCGTCAAGGCCCTGCGCCTGCTGCGCGAGGCCCCGGTGGTCGGCTACTTCGTGGCCAAGGGCAAGCGTGGCAATGCCTTCGGCATCATCGAGGCACACCTGCAGCCTGCCCAGACCCTGCTGCCGCTGGTCTACCCGGTGACCACCGAGGCCCTGCCGGCACCTTTGTCCTATGAACAGGTCATCAGCGACTTCTACGACGAAGCCAGCGTGCAAGTGGCCGCGCACCTGGATGCCGGTCGGGACGTGGCGGTGATCTGCGAAGGCGACCCGTTTTTCTACGGCTCGTACATGTACCTGCACGACCGCCTGGCACAGCGTTATGAGGCCGAGGTGATTCCTGGCGTGTGCTCCATGCTGGGGGGCGCTTCGGTGCTGGGCGCGCCCTTGGTGTACCGCAACCAGAGTTTGTCCGTGCTGTCGGGGGTGCTGCCGGCCGATGAGCTGAAGCGCCGGCTGGCCGACGCCGATGCGGCGGTGATCATGAAGCTTGGCCGCAACTTCCCCAAGGTCCGCGACGTTCTGGCCGAGCTTGGCCTGGACGGGCGCGCGCTGTACGTGGAACGGGCGACCATGGCCAATCAGAAAATCGTGCCGCTGGACCAGGTCGACCCGCTGTCGTCGCCGTACTTTTCGCTGATCATCGTGCCGGGGGAAAAATGGCAGGGCTGACCTTGAACCCGGCACCGGCCATCGTCATTCTCGGGCCGGGCAGCCTGTTGACGGCACAGCGCATCCAGCAGTGTTATCCACAGGCTTTGATCCATGGCCTGCAGGGCCGGGTGGAGGGCGCCGACTGCTACTACAGTGCCTTTGGCGACACCCTGCGGGCGCTGTACCAGCAAGCCACCCCGATCATTGCGCTGTGCGCAGCCGGTATCGTCATTCGCAGCCTGGCGCCCCTGCTCAGCGAGAAGGGCAGCGAACCGCCGGTGCTGGCCGTGGCTGAAGATGGCAGTGCGGTGGTGCCATTGCTCGGTGGCCTGGGCGGGGTGAACGTGATGGCACGGGAAATCGGCGCGGCGCTGGGTGTTGCCGCCGCCATCACGACCAGCGGCGAACTGCGTTTCGGCACCTGCCTGCTGAACCCGCCGCAAGGCTATGCCCTGGCCGATGTCGAGCAAGGCAAGCGCTTTGTTTCCGACCTGCTGGCTGGCGAGTCGGTGCGGGTCGAGGGGCATGCGCCCTGGCTGCAGCAGGCGCAATTGCCCGCCAGCGAGGTGGCCCGGCGCACCATTCATGTCGGGCACCTGGCGCGCCCGGTCAGCCGCGACGAGTTGCTGATCCACCCGCGCTCGGTGGTCGTGGGGGTTGCAGGCGGCGCGCTGCACACTATCCGTACTGCCTTGCAGCAGGCCGGCATCGCCGAGCCAGCTGTGGCCTGTGTGTTGGCGGGCGAGCACGCCATGGCCGACACCACCCTGCACGAAGCGGCGCAGGCTTTGGGGGTTGCCCTGCGCTTCGCGGCCCAGCCAGGCGATGTTGCCAGCATGCTGGCGGCGGCATTGCCCGGTGCCCAACTGATCGGGCAGGGCGACGTGGTCATCGCGGTGGCACCCGCCCCGGTCGAGGTGGAGCGGCTGGGCCGCCGCCGCGGCCGTTTGGCCGTTATCGGCCTGGGGCCGGGCGCTGCCGAGCTGATGGTGCCAGCGGTCAAGGCGGAATTGGCCCGGGCGCAGGACGTGCTTGGCTATGAAACCTATGTGCGCATGGCCGGGCCGTTCCGTAGCGACCAGGTGCTGCACTGCACCGACAACCGCGAAGAGATGCAACGCGCCAGGCATGCTTTCGACCTGGCGGCCCAAGGCCGTTCGGTGGTGGTGGTGTCGTCGGGCGACCCGGGGGTGTTCGCCATGGCGGCGGCAGTGCTCGAAGCGCTGCACGCGTCGACCGACCCGGCGTGGCACCGGGTCGACCTGGAGATCCTGCCGGGGGTATCCGCCTCGCTGGCGACCGCTGCCCAGGCAGGTGCACCGCTGGGCCATGACTTCTGCGTGATGTCGCTGTCGGACAACCTCAAACCCTGGTCCATCATCGAGAAGCGCCTGGACCTGGCCGCCCAGGCTGACCTGGTGTTGGCATTCTACAACCCGATTTCCCGCTCGAGGCCGCATCAGCTCGGCGTGGCGCTCGAGGTGGTTCGGCGGCACCGTGCTGGCAACACGCCTGTAGTCCTGGGGCGTGATATCGGTAGGCCAGGGCAGACGCTCAAGGTAGTCACATTGGCCGAGCTGCTGCCAGAAATGGTCGACATGCGCACCATGGTGCTGGTGGGCTCCTCCACAACCTGCGTGTTTCCTCGCCTCACGGGTGGGGTGTGGGCCTACACGCCACGTTGGTACCCTTCGGCCAGCTAGCTGCCGCGGAAACCCTTCAGCGCGCTGTCTTGCGAGCACGCTGGCTAAGGTGGCTGCCCCTGATTCAGGGGTAACCACCAAGGAGTTTCCCGATGTCTGAAACACAAGCCACTACCCGCGACGCCGCCGTCCTGGTCGAAGGCAACCTGCTTGCCTGTGGCGCGGGTATGTCCGTGCAAAGCCGCCATGACTGCAAGAATGCATACCACTTTGCCACCTTGGTGGCAGACAAAGCCTTCGATGCCGAAAAGCAGAGCAGGGAGTGGTATGACAAGCTCATCGATGTGATGCGTGACCTGGGCTTCACCATCCCCAAGCGCAGCTTCGAGCAGGAAACATCGGCTGAGCTGTCGGTCACCGTCGGCGCCATTGCTGTACGTGCTATAGCCGTTGCCGGCAACGCAATGTTGGGCGGCACCCCACTGGGCAGCCTGGCCAAAAAGGCCTTCGACAAGATGGCCACCGTCGAGAGCGACGCCAAAGTGCTCGACCACAAGCACAAGAACAAGACCCGGGGCATGGTCGGCCTGGCTGCGTGCATCGAGACCGAACAAGGTGATGTGGTCATGGTGATCAGTTGCATCCAGGCGTCTGCCCCGCAGCTGGACGACGACGTGCTGGGCATCCAGTGGAAGCTGAACAAGAGCCGCTACTACGCCGGTACGGCGGTGCTCACCCTCAACAACTTCGTCTACGACAAAGTGCGCGAAACCGTGGAAAACAAACTGGGCGTGCGCAGCGTCGAGAACGTTCTGCAGTACGACATCTGATTGCCTGGCGGCATTTCGCCGATGCCGCCTTTTCGACTCTCCTTGAAATGAGGCAACACACATGGATAAAGCATCCGAGCAACTGATGCTGATCGGTGGCACGGCGTTGGTTTACCCGCAGAGGGCGGGCGAAATACTGCGCCAGGCCGCTTTCGACTCGATACTGTACGCCCAGCTGGTGGCCAACAAGCACGCCGGGTCGCGTTTCGAGCAGTATGACGCCTGGTACGCGGCCAACCGCGAGGCATTTCGCCAATTGGGCTGGATCAAGCTGGCCAGCACCCACGACCTCAAACAGCTGGGGCAACCCGTTCGCAGCACCCAGCCCCAGCCGCTGGAAGCCTGGTTGAAAATGCGCGCGATCAGCCCCGAAGCCCTGCTGAGCACGGTGAGGGCAGGCCTGCGCCGCTCTGCCCAGGGTGTTGGCCATTTGCTGAAATTCAGCGCCCAGGAGCAGGGCCAGCGCTCCAGGCTGGTCGTGGAGGTGGGGCTGCTGAAGGCCGGGCCGACCCTCGATCTTTGCAGCATCACGCTGCAGGTCGACGAGCGTATTTCTGCCGTGCCCTTGGATGTGCTGCTGAGCGAGCAGGTACTCAGGGGCGAAGCCGAGTTCGATGGTATTTCCCTGGCACTGGATAACGGGCGCTTCGAGCACCAGCGCACTGCACTGCAGGCGCTGATGGAGGACAGGAATGCCCGGGGTGACTACCGCTTTGACCCTTATGCGCCAGTAGTGGGGGCAACACCATGACGAACGTTGCCCCTGCGGTAATCGGTGCCGGTATCGTGTCGTTCTTGCCAGGAATGGACGCAGCCCGGGCGAGCAAGGTGAAGCTGGCCCTGGCGATGGCCGAGCGGGCCACGCAAACAGCCTACAGGGAGGGCTTGATCGAGAACTGGTTCGACTACTACCGCAACCAGCTCAAGTTCATGGGCTGGGACTCGGTGTCTCCCGAGCAGGCGCATTGCCCCGACCCGCGCCGTGCCAAACAGACCGATCAGGTTCTGGAAACCATCGCTGACAAGGCGGGGGAGCGCTATGCAACGGCGACCGGGCTCTCCATCCGGAAACTGTTGAGGCAGCCCTCGGTGCTGCGTGAGCTGGAACGGTGTGCATACGAGCGCCAGCATTTCCAGCTACTGCCATGTGCGCCCGCCGGTGCCGGCCGGGTCGACATGGTGCTTTACCATGAGGTCGACCGCCACGCGGCATTCAAGGCTGGCTTCCTCAGCCACAAGCGTAGCCACCGGGTGGTGCGGGCGGAACTGGTGCGGTTCAATGTGCTGGCCTTCGAGAACAGCTTCTTGGGCAAAGTGCAGGAGCGGGTGGTGCAAGCCTCGTTGAACCGTATTCTCGAATACGGCCTTTAAGGTGCCAGGTAGCCCTTGATGCCGGTGAAGATGATCTGTGCAGCCAGAGCGCAGACGAACAGGCCCATCAGCCGGCTGACGATCTGCAGGCCCTGATCACCGAGCAGGCGCTCGATGCGGTGCGACAGGTACAGCACCACACCCACGGTGAAGCTGGCCAAGGCTATGCCGATGATTGCCAGCAACTTGTCGCCCCAGTGCGGTTGGCTGACGCCCATTACCAGCAGGGCGCCGATGGTACCGGGCCCGACGGTCAACGGGATGGTCAGCGGCACGATGGTGACGTCCTGTTGCACGTTGTCGGCCTGTACCGCGGACTTGCCTTGGGCCATGCCCAGCGCAGAAATGAACAGCACACTGCCCGCGCCGATCCGGAAGGCGTCGGCGGTGATGCCGAAAATACCGAAGATCGCCCGGCCGAACAGGTACAGCAGCACGCTGGCGATGAGCGCGGCAAAGGCTACCTTCCAGGCCAGTTGCTTGCGTTCTTTGCTGGAGTGGCCACGGGTCAGGCTGATGAAGCACGACAGCACGAAGAACGGGCTGTAGAGCACGAGCATTTTCAGGTAGACGCTGAACAACTCATGGAGCATGAGCGCGGGTCCTTGGCAAAGTTGGTTGGCGTGGGCTGGGGCTGTGGTGGGCCTGCGCCGGCAGGTCAGGAAATGTGCGCCGGGTCTGTCGCGGCTTCGCGCTGGCTGGCCCAGTACTGAATCAGTTCGCGCAGTTGCGACAACTCCACCGGCTTGGCCATGTGCCCGTCCATGCCGGCCAGCCGCGCGCGTTCCTTGTGCTCGGCAAGAATATGCGCCGTCAGCGCCACCACCGGGGTGCGCTGGCGCTTGTTGGCGGCTTCCCAGGCGCGCAGCTGCCGGGTGGCCGAGAAACCGTCCAGCACAGGCATTTCACAGTCCATCAAGACCAGGTCGTAATGCCTTTCTTTCATGGCCTGCAGGGCTTCCTCACCATTGCTGGCGGTGTCTGGTTGCAGGTTCAGCTTGCCGAGCATGCCGCGTATCACCTTGGTCGAAATGCTGTTGTCCTCGGCCACCAGTACGCGGAAATCTGCTGGCAAGTCCAATGCCTGCGGGACCCCAGGCGGGCTGGCGGGTAGCGCCTGCTCGCGGCCGCGCTGGGCCAGCTCCTCGGCCAGGGTGGTTTTCAGGGTATAACCGGCCACCGGCTTGGCGAGTATCCGTTTGACCCCGGCGTTACGCGCGATGACTTTGCTGGGCGCGTTGCTGATACCGGTGAGCATGACCACCAGAATGTCGTGGTTCAGGCTGGGGTCTTCCTTGATCTTGGCGGCCAGCTGCATGCCGGTCATGCCGGGCATGTTCTGGTCCAGCAGCACGGCGTCGAAGTAGTCGCGCAGGTGCGCCTTGGTGCGCAACAGGGCCAGGGCCTCCTTGCCTGACGGCACCGCGCTGACATTCATGCCCCAGGCACTGCACTGCTGCACCAGCACTTTGCGGCAGGTATCGTTGTCGTCCACTACCAGCACCCGGGCATCGCGCAGCGGGCCTTCGAGGTCGGCCAGGGGCTGTTCCAGGCGCGAAGGGTCCAGCGGCAGGGTCAGCCAGAGGGTATTGCCCATGCCGGTGCTGCTCTTGATGCCGAATTCACCTTGCATCAGGCCGATCAGTTGCTTGGCGATGACCAGCCCCAGGTGGCCGCCCAGCTTGCTGCTGGAGAGGAAATGGTGGCTGTGCAGTTCGGCCTGCAGCAGGGCCTCGCGGTCTGCGGCCGGCAGCGGCTCGCCACTGTCCTGCACGGCAATGCGCAGGCGTGGCACCTCACCACGCTGATCCAGGGCCACCACCAGCAGGATCTCGCCCTGGTCGGTGTTTTTCAGTGCGTTTTCCAGCAAGCTGGACAACGCCTGGCGCAGCCGCGTGGGGTCACCGCTGATGACCCGCGGCACCTGCGGCTGGGTAAAGCTGATCAGCTCGATGTTCTGCTGTTCGGCCTTGGCGCGGAATATGTTCAGGCAGTCCTCGATCAGCGCGTTGAGGTCGAACTGCACATCATCCAGCTCGATCTGCCGGGACTCGAGCTTGGAAATGTCGAGTATCTCGTTGATCAGGGTCAGCAGTTCGTTGCCCGCGCTGTGGATGGTCTGCACGTAGTCGCGCTGCTTGACCGACAACGGCGTGCCCAGCAACAGCTCGGTCATGCCCAGCACCCCGTTCATCGGGGTGCGGATTTCGTGGCTGATCTTGGCCAGGAACTCGGCTTTGGCGTTGATTTCTGCATCGCTGGCAGCCAGTGCCCGGCTGACGCTGAAGCGCTCTTCACTCATGCGCCGCAGGCGCTCGCTGACCGCCAGGTTGAGCAGCAGGCCGCTGGCCACGGCCAGGCCCAGCAAAATGCTCAGTAGCCATGGCGTGGAAGTGCGGGTAAAGCCGAGCAGGGCCGGCAACAGCACCAGGCCACCCAGGTTGAACAGGACCATTGCCAGGCAGAACAGCCGGGCGGGGGCATAGCCCTTGTACCACTGGTAGCTGCTGACCAGCAGCATGCTCACGGTGCCCAGCGCCATCAGGGCGTAGGTCATCAGGTTGAGGGGCAGGGTATCGACGAACAGCAGCACCAGGCCGCTGAGCCCGACCAGCAGCATTTCACCTTGCAGCAAACGGTTCAGCCGGGGGGAATTGCACGGCGAGAAGAAGTGCTGGGTGAAATACAGCCCGGCCAGCCCCGCCAGTACCAAGGTCAGGTAGGCCGCGGGCGTTTGTGCGCTGTGCCAGACATGCCACCACGGGCCGCTGAGGTTCAGCAAGATAAGGCCGCTGAGCAGCATCAGGCCGTGATACAGCGCCAGCACCAGGGAAGTGCTGGAGCGGCTGTAGAGGAAGCGGATCAGGTTGTGCAGGATCAGCATCACCAAACCGCCGAACAGCATGCCGAACAGCAGCGGCTGGCGCTGGTCGGCGGCGGCCTGGGCGGCGGGCTCCAGGCTGATGGCCGGGCGCAGCTGGTGTTCGGACACCAGGCGCAGGTAGATGTCCACCGGTTGCTTGCTGTTGGGCAGGGGGAGTACATGGTCGCTGCCGCGCAGGGTGGGGCTGGCATTGCCGGCCTGGCGCCCGTGGTGCAGCTGACGCAGAAGTTGGTCGCCTTCGAGGGCGTAGAGGTCCAGGCCAGACAGGTCCGGGGCGAAAACCCGCAGCAATTGTTCCTGGTCGCCCGGTTCCAGGCGGTAATGCAGCCACAGGGCTTGTTCTGCCGGTGCGGCATCCAGTTCGGCAAGGATCAGCGGGCTGAACTGGTTACGGTAGCGCTCGGAACGCACGTCGCTCAGTTGCAGGTTGGCCTGTTCATCGAGCAGCACCGACCAGCCCCCGCCATGATCGGCCGCAGCCGGGAACATGCAGAGCAAGGTCAGCAAGCTGACGATAAGAGCTGAGGCAATCCGAAGCCGACGCACTACGAAATCCCTTCTTGGCCGATGTGCCGGGTATCAACTATGCGCGGCGCACCAAGCCGAAGGCAAGGCCCATGGCGGGCCTTGTCGACGAGCCGGGCGCCGGGCGCACAGGGCACCGCGGCGTGCCGGTAGTGGTTACTGCTGGTGTTCACCGCGCTCACGGGCAATGGCCCGGTAGCCGATGTCGGTGCGGTAGAAGCTGCCGTTCCAGCTGACTTCCTTGGCCAGGCGGTAAGCCTGCTGCTGCGCGTCGGCAACGGTGCTGCCCATGGCGGTGGCACACAGCACGCGGCCGCCGTTGGTGACCACCTGGCCATCCTTGAGCGACGTACCGGCATGGAACACCTTGCCTTCGATCTGCGCTGCAGCGTCCAGGCCGTTGATCACGTCGCCCTTGGCGTAGTCGCCCGGGTAACCGCCAGCGGCCAGTACCACGCCCAGGCTCGGGCGTGGATCCCACTGGGCTTCGACCTTGTCCAGCGCCTTGGCGAAGGCCGCTTCTACCAGCAGCACCAGGCTCGACTCCAGGCGCAGCATGACTGGCTGGGTTTCCGGGTCACCGAAGCGGCAGTTGAATTCGATGACCTTGGGGTTGCCCGCCTTGTCGATCATCAGGCCGGCATACAGGAAGCCGGTGTAGACGTTGCCTTCCTCTGCCATGCCGCGCACGGTGGGCCAGATCACCTGGTCCATCACGCGCTGGTGCACGTCGGCGGTAACCACCGGGGCAGGGGAGTAGGCACCCATGCCGCCGGTGTTGGGGCCCGTGTCCTGGTCACCGACGCGTTTGTGATCCTGGCTGGTTGCCATTGGCAGTACGTTGTGGCCATCGACCATGACGATGAAGCTGGCTTCTTCGCCGTCGAGGAACTCCTCGATCACCACACGCGAACCGGCGTCACCGAAGGCGTTGCCAGCCAGCATGTCACGCACGGCGGCTTCGGCTTCTTCCAGGGTCATGGCGACGATCACGCCTTTGCCCGCGGCCAGGCCGTCGGCCTTGATCACGATCGGCGCGCCTTTTTCCTGCAGGTAGGCCAGCGCCGGCTCGATCTCGGTGAAGTTCTGGTAGTCGGCGGTCGGGATCTTGTGGCGTGCCAGGAAGTCCTTGGTGAAGGCCTTGGAGCCTTCCAGCTGGGCCGCGCCCTTGGTTGGGCCGAAGCAGTCCAGGCCGCGGCTGCGGAACAGGTCGACCACACCGATGACCAGCGGCGCTTCCGGGCCGACGATGGTCAGGTCGACGTTCTTCTCGGCGAAGTCGGCCAGTTGCTCCAGGGCGCACACATCGATGGCGACGTTTTCGCACTTGGCTTCGATGGCGGTGCCGGCGTTGCCTGGGGCAACGAAGACTTTTTCTACGCGTGGGTCCTGCGCGACTTTCCAGGCCAGGGCGTGCTCACGGCCGCCGCTGCCGATGATCAAAACTTTCATGTCAAAACCTCGATTCAGGTGACCCCGAGGCGGGCGGGGAACGCTGTGGGAGCGGGCGTGCCCGCGAATGCGGCGGTGAATTCACCATCGTATTCGCGGGCGCGCCCGCTCCCACAGGATCGCCGCTTGCCCGGGGGCCGCGTAATTAGTGGCGGAAGTGACGCATACCGGTGAATACCATCGCGATGCCCGCTTCGTCAGCCGCGGCGATGACTTCTGCATCACGCATCGAACCACCCGGCTGGATCACGGCGCTGATACCCACTTTGGCGGCATTGTCGATGCCGTCACGGAACGGGAAGAACGCATCCGAGGCCATGACCGCGCCCTGTACCTGCAGGCCGGCATGCTCGGCCTTGATGGCGGCGATGCGGGCAGAGTTGACGCGGCTCATCTGGCCGGCGCCCACGCCGATGGTCTGGCGCTGCTTGGCGTAGACAATGGCGTTGGACTTGACGAACTTGGCCACTTTCCAGGCGAATACCAGGTCGTGGATTTCCTGCTCGGTTGGCGCACGTTTGGTAACGATCTTCAGGTCATCGGCAGTGATCATGCCGATATCACGGCTTTGCACCAGCAGTCCGCCGTTGACACGCTTGAAGTCCCAGCCCGTAGCGCGCTCGGCTGGCCACTCGCCGCATTCCAGCAGGCGCACGTTCTGCTTGGCAGCCACTACGTCGCGCGCCGCCTGGGAAATTTTCGGGGCGATGATCACTTCGACGAACTGGCGCTCGACGATGGCCTTGGCGGTTTCGCCGTCCAGTTCACGGTTGAAGGCGATGATGCCGCCGAATGCCGACTCGGTGTCGGTGGCATAGGCCAGGTCGTAGGCCTTGCGGATGCCGCCTTCGTCTTCCGGCACCACGGCCACGCCACACGGGTTGGCGTGCTTGACGATGACGCAGGCCGGCTTGACGAAGCTCTTCACGCACTCCAGCGCGGCGTCGGTGTCGGCCACGTTGTTGAACGACAGTTCCTTGCCTTGCAGCTGCACGGCGGTGGAGATGCTGGCTTCGCCCTTCTTGGCTTCTACGTAGAACGCCGCGCTCTGGTGCGGGTTCTCGCCGTAGCGCATTTCCTGGGCCTTGACGAACTGGCTGTTGAAGGTGCGCGGGAATTCGCTGCGTGCAGCCGTCGACAAGGTCTGCTGGGCCTGGTCGATGGTGCCCATGTAGTTGGCGATCATGCCATCGTAGGCGGCGGTGTGCTCGAACGCCTTGAGCATCAGGTCGAAGCGCTGGGCGTAGGTCAGGCCACCGGCCTTGAGGCCTTCGACGATGCCGGCGTAGTCGCTGGCGTTGACCACGATGGCCACGTCCTTGTGGTTCTTGGCTGCCGAACGGACCATGGTCGGGCCGCCGATATCGATGTTTTCGATGGCGGTCGGCAGGTCACAGCCAGGCTTGGAAATGGTGGCTTCGAACGGGTACAGGTTGACTGCAACCAGATCGATCGGCTTGATGCCGTGCTCGCTCATGATGGCGTCGTCGGTACCGCGACGACCGAGGATGCCGCCGTGGATTTTCGGGTGCAGGGTCTTGACCCGGCCGTCCATCATTTCGGCAAAGCCGGTGTAGTCAGCCACTTCCACCGCGTCAACGCCGTTGTCCTTGAGCAGCTTGTAGGTGCCGCCGGTGGACAGGATCTCGACACCGAGCTGTTGCAGCTCACGGGCGAATTCGAGGATACCGGTCTTGTCGGAGACGCTGATCAGGGCGCGGCGGACTGGCAGGCGGGTAGTCTGGTCGGTCATTTCGGGTTCCAATAACGCGGTGGAGTCAGCAAAAAAGGCGCCTCTGTTCAGGGAGCCGCCTTTTCTGGTTGGGATTCTGTGTTACAGCAAGTCGTACTGCTTGAGCTTCTTGCGCAGCGTGCCTCGGTTCAGCCCGAGCATCTCGCTGGCCTTGGTCTGGTTGCCCTTCACGTAGTTCATGACGCTTTCGAGCAGGGGGGCCTCCACTTCGGAGAGCACCAGGTTGTAGACGTCCGTGACGGTCGCGCCTTCCAGATGGGCGAAGTAATTGTGCAGCGCCTTCTCGACGCTGTCGCGAAGGGTCTGGCCCTCTTCGCTCGGCGTGTTCAGGTGCTGTTTCAGGTTGGCGTTGTCGCTCACGGGCGTTGTTCCACTCACAAAATTCTCGGTCATCATCGTCATGCGGCCACCCCTTGTCCGTCCTCTGTCTCAAGGCTCTGTCGACGCTCGCTGAAAAACGCGCGAACGTTGGCGCACTGCGCTTGTGTGTCTTCCAAAGCGTTGAACCGGGAGCGAAACTCCTTGCCGCCGGGTCGTGTTGCCAGGTACCAGCCAACGTGCTTGCGGGCGATACGTACGCCCATCACATCGCCATAGAAGGCATGCAGCGCGGCCAGGTGTTGCAGCAGAATGTGTTCCACTTCGTCCAGCTGCGGCGCCGGCAGGTGTTCGCCGGTGCGCAGGTAATGCTCGATCTCGCGAAAGATCCATGGCCGCCCCTGGGCAGCCCGGCCAATCAGCAGGCCATCGACCCCGGTGGCATCCAGCACCGCCCGGGCCTTTTCGGGCGACGTGATGTCGCCGTTGGCAAAAACCGGGATCGACACCGCCTGCTTGATGGCAGCGATGGTGTCGTATTCGGCTTCGCCGGTGTACAGGTCGGCGCGTGTGCGGCCATGTACCGCCAGCGCCTGGATGCCGGCCTGCTCGGCAATTTTCGCCACGTTCAGGCCGTTTTTGTTCGCCCGGTCCCAGCCGGTGCGGATCTTCAGGGTCACCGGAACGTCCACGGCGCCGACCACGGCGTGGAGAATTTCGTGGACCAAGGCTTCATCCTTCAATAAAGCAGAGCCTGCAGCTTTGTTGCAGACTTTTTTTGCCGGGCAGCCCATGTTGATATCGATGATCTGGGCGCCTGCCTCGACATTGGCCCGTGCTGCCGCTGCCATCATCTGCGCATCACCGCCGGCGATCTGCACCGAGCGCGGCTCGGGATCACCCTCATGGATGCGGCGCAGGCTCGACTTGCGGCTGTTCCACAGGTTCATGTCGCTGCTGACCATTTCCGACACGACCATGCCTGCGCCCAAGCGCTGGCAAAGTGTACGGAAAGGCTGGTCCGTGACCCCGGCCATGGGCGCGAGGATCAGGTTGTTGCGTAGCGTGTATTGGCCGATGCGTACCGCCGACATAGGTGATCCCTGTTGTGGGGCCGAATCTTGGAGTTCGAAAAAGGGTTGGCATGATACCCGCTCTCGGTGACCGGATAAAGATGGAACTGGATAAAATCTGAACAACCGGGACTGGCGACAAGCGGCAAGTTGCAAGCCACAAGACAAGCAAGCCGACAGCCGGCCTGCTCCGTCTTGTAGCTTGTAGCTTGTAGCTTGTAGCTTGTGGCTTGTAGCTTGAAGCTTGCCGCTTATTCCGGCGAGCGGAAGCTCAGGCTGTAATTGACCGCCTTCGGGCCGGGGTCGAGAATGTCCAGAGCTATGTGGATCGGCGTCTGGCTGGGCATCTCGCCACGCCCCGCCAACTCACCCGACAGGTATTCGCTGGGCTTGAAGCGGCGGCTGGCGATCAACTGGCCATTGAGGTCGGCGAAGCGCAGTTCGAGTAACGGGAATGGCTGGGCAAATGGCGCACGGTTGTAGATGATCGCATCAACGATGAGCGCGCCTTTGAAATCCGGGTGGCTGCGTACCACCAGGTTGCTGCTCTTGATCCGGCCAATGTCGACACGGGTGGGCACCTGGCAGCCGACCAGCGGGCACAGCTGCAGGAACATGGGCCGGTACTGGTCCTGGCGGGCCATTTCGTCGAAGTGGAACCACACGTACTGGAAGGCCAGCAGGCCGGCGGCCAGCAAAGACAGCACGCCCCACAGGATCCGCTTGCCCCAGTTGGGCGCAGGCTTTTCCCAGCCCAGTTGCAGGGGGTCGTCGACCACGTCGACCAGCGGCTCCTTGCGCGGTGTGCGCTCGGGCTTGCCGGCAAGGCCGGGTTCCAGGCGTTCACCGGGCAGCGGTTCGCCAAGCTCGTCGTCACGCGCCGACAGCTGCAGTGGCAGCGGTTCATCGTCGCGCGCGCTCAGGCCTTTTTCCGGGATGTCGTCATCGTCAGTGTGCAGCGGTTCGCCGAGTGTTTCAGGCTCACCGGTTTCGCCAGTGCGCTGCACGGGCGGCTGGTCGTCGAAGTCCAGGTCGAAATTGCTGCCCAGTACGGGCTCGGTGCGCTCGCCAGGGGCAGGCTGCAGGTCTGGCGCCTGTGGCTCTGGCGTCAGCAGCACTGGCGCAGGCTGTGCCTGCAGTGGCGGCTCGAGGGGGTCATCGGTTGCCGTGCCGAACAGGTCGTCCACAGGCTCATCGGCATGCCCCTCATCGCGCCGCGCTTGCAACCCGTCATCCTGCCGGGCGGCGCGTGCCTGCGCCGGCCCCCCACGCCGCTCAAGGCGCTCCAGCTCTTTGTCGAGGTCAAGGGCATCGAGCGCCTCGGCGGTGACGGCCCAGTCATCCCCCGGCGCAGGGCTGTGCGCACTGCTGGCCGCCTCGGGCGGAGCAGGCGTTGCCGCCTCGGCGTCGGGCAGCGCTGGC